>SCTT01000307.1 GCA_004322435.1 bacterium | reverse complement strand
GCGATGCGGCCTCCGTTGATGGTCTCGAGGAGGAACAGGCCGCCGGGCTTGAGGGCGGCCCGGGCGGCGCGCAGGGCGGCCAGGTCCTCGGCCGCCGTCGAGAAGTAGCCGAAGCTGGTCCAGAGATTCATCGCGGCGTCGAACTCGGCCGCGAAGTTGGCCCGCCGCATGTCGCCGCGGACGAGTCGGACGCTCAGGCCGGCCTTCTTCGCGCGCCGCCGCGCCTCGGCCAGGTAGACGGGCGAGACGTCGAGGCCGGTCACGTCCATCCCGGCCCGCGCAAGCGGCAGGGAGTGGCGCCCGACCCCGCAGCAGATGTCCAAGAGCCGGGTGCCGGGCTTGAGGCCCAGGACGCGCTTGAGGAAGGGGAGCTCGAAGCGGGTGCGCTCTTTAAACCCGGAGCTGTCGACGAGCGAGGCCAGAGGGTAGTCGCCCCGGATGAAGGCCTTCCGCCACCAGTTCCGCTCGCTCATAGCCCCAATTCGGGTTGCAACGGTTCGTCCGGGACGAGGAGCGAGGGGTCGTCGTTGCGCGGGGCGTTGACCTTGCTCGAGGCGTCGCTGGCGCGCATCGCGGAGGCGTCGTAGGGGACCAGGAGCGGCCTCAGCTCGGCCGTCTTCGCGCCCGGGTCGAGCCAGGCGTCCTCGGCGGCCTCCGTCAGGATGACGGGCATGCGGTCATGGGTGGGCGCGACCAAGGCGTTCGGCTCGGTCGTGAGGACGGTGAAGGTGCGCAATGTGCCGCCTTCGGGGGACGTCCATTCGTCCCAGAGCCCCGCGAAGGCGAACGGGGCGCCGTCGGACCGGGTGAAGCGCACCGGCACCTTGGCCTTCCCCATCTTCCGCCACTCATAGAAGCCGTCGGCGGGGACCAGGCAGCGGCGGCGCTGGAACGGCCCGCGGAAGGCCGGCTTGTCGGGGGCGGTGTCGGCGCGGGCGTTGATCAGCTTGTGCCCGATGGTCGGGTCCTTGGCCCAGGCCGGGACGAGCCCCCAGCGGTGGAGCCCCAGCCGGCGGCCGCCGTCGACGTAGACCACCGGCGCGTCCTGGCCCGGCGCCATGTTCCAGCGCTGGCGCACGTCGACGCCGAGCTTGGCGAGGCGGAAGCGGCCGGCCAAGGTGCGGGCGTCGGCGGTCTGGGTGTAGCGGCCGCACATCAGGGCTTGCGCTCCCGCCGGCCCCAGCTCCCGCGCGCCGGGCGGTAGCCCTTCTTGGGCGCCGCCGGCGGGGCGTCGGTCCAGTCCTCCTTAAGGTCCTTGTTGGCCTTGGCCCGCCGCGAGAGCATCGCCGCCATCGGGGCGCGCGCGGGGATGAGGGCGTCGCAGCCGTCGCCGATGAGCTCCTTGCGCCCGGCCTTGAGCAGGGCCTCCCGCACCTCGAACCAGTTCTCCGGCTTGAAGAACTGGAGGAGGGCCTTCTGGAGCCTGCGGTCCTTGAGCCCGCGCGCGACGGGGACCTCGGCGCCGGTCTGCGGGTCGCGGCCGGTGTAGTACATCGCGGTGGCCAGGTCGTGCGGGGTCGGGATGAAGTCCTGCACCTGGTCGGGCTTGTAGCCGTTGCGCTTGAGAAACAGCGCGAGGTCGATCATCGCGTTCAAATCCGAGCCAGGGTGCGAGGCGATGAAGTAGGGGACCAAAAACTGGTTCTTGCCGGCCTTCTTGTTCTCGGCTTCGAACTTCGCAGCGAAGTCCTCGAAGGTGTCGTGCGTCGGTTTCTTCATGAGCGCGAGCACCTTGGGGTCGGTGTGCTCGGGGGCGACCTTGAGCCGTCCGCCCACGTGATGGTTGGTGAGCTCCGCCATGTACTCGGGGGAGAGCCGCGCCAAGTCCATGCGGATGCCCGAGGCGACCAGGGCCTTCTTCACGCCGGGCACGTGCCGCGCCTTCTTCATCAGCTCCACGAGCGGCCCGTGGTCGGTGCCCAGGCACTTGCAGATCGTGGGGCTCACGCAGGACAGGCGCCGGCAGATCTTCTCCACCTCGGGCTTCGTGCAGCGCATCTCGTACATGTTGGCGGTGGGGCCGCCGATGTCCGAGACCGTGCCCTTGAACTCGGGGTCCTTCCCCAGGGCCGCGAGCTCACTCAAGACGCTCTCCTGGGAGCGCGACTGGATGGTGCGGCCCTGGTGGGCGGTGATGGAGCAGAACGTGCAGCCGCCGAAGCAGCCGCGCATGATGGTGACGGAATCCTTGATCATCTCCCAGGCCGGCACGGGCTCGGCGTAGGCCGGATGCGCGCGCCGCGTGTAGGGCAGGCCGTAGTAGTAGTCCATCCGCTCTTTGGAGACGGGAAGGGAGGGCGGGGTGACGACCACCGTGCGGGACCCGTGGCGCTGGACCAAGGTCCGCGCGTTGAAGGGGCTCGTCTCGTGGTGCGAGGTGCGCGCGGCCTTGAGGAAGGCGTCCTTGTCGGCCTTCACCTCCTCGAAGGGGGGGAGCTCGGCGACGTCGGGGCCGGAGGGGACCGCCTCGGAGGCGCCCAGGAAGTAGGCCACGCCGCGCAGGTCGCGGCAGTCGCGGACGGTCTTCCCGGCCGCCAGGCGCCGCGCGACCTCGACGATGGTTTCCTCGCCCATCCCGTAGCCGACGAGGTCGGCCTTGGAGTCGAGCAAAATGCTCGGGCGCACCGAGTCCGACCAGTAGTCGTAGTGGGCGAGACGGCGCAGCGAGGCCTCGACGCCGCCGGCGACCACGGGCACGCCCGGGTAGGCCTCCCGCGCGCGCTGGCAGTAGGGGATGGTCGCGCGGTCGGGGCGCAGGCCGATGCGGCCGCCCGGGGAGTACGCGTCGTCGTTGCGCACCTTCCGGTTGGCCGTGTAGTGGTTGATCATCGAGTCCATGTTCCCCGCCGAGACGGCGAAGAACAGGCGCGGCTTGCCGAAGGTGCGCCAGGGGGCGGCCGAGCGCCAGTCGGGCTGGGAGAGCAGGGCGACCCGGAACCCGGCCTCCTCGAGCACGCGGCCCAAAATGGACATCGCGAAGGAGTAGTGGTCGATGTAGGCGTCGCCGGTGACGAAGACGACGTCGACGGCGTCCCAGCCGCGCGCCTCCATCTCGGCGCGGGTCATTGGCAAGAACGTCCTGTCGACGACGGGCATACCTCTATGGTACCCGAAATAGGCCTCGGGGGCCCGGGTCCCCTGGCCCCGCCCGCTTCCCCAATCGGCCCGCGCGAGGCCCGCCCTCCCGCCGTAGAATATCGTGATGCGACGACTCCTTGCCGCGGCGCTGGCCGCTTCGCTAGGCCCATCGCCGGCTTGCGCCCAGCTCGCCCGCGCCGCCGCCGCGCTCCGCGCGCCGGTCCCGGTCTCGCCCTTCCGTTTGCCGACTCCGTCGCTTACTACCCTCACTCCCAACGCCCTCACCCTACCCTCTCCCGCGAGCGGGAGAGGGGGAGTCGAAGCGAAGGTTGCCGTCGTCATGCCGGCCTCTCTCCCTCTCCCGCTTGCGGGAGAGGGCGGGGTGAGGGTCGCCGTCCTGGCCGCGCCCGACTCCGTCGCTAATCCGGCCGCCGAGGAGCGGCGGGAAGAGCCCTCCGCCAGAGAGCAGCTTTCGTCGATCGCCGCCGACGCCGACCCCGACCGCCTCTGGACCGGCGCGGTGCCGGCCGCTCAGGCTCAGGCCCAGCTCTCCCGCGCCCACCGGGAGACCTTCAAGTTCTTTTTCGGCTCGCGCGTGGGGCTCCTGCGCGACATGATCCGCCAGCAGGAGGCCGAGACGGCGGGCCGCGCGCGCTCGGTCAAGGACCTGACCGGGATGTGGGTCGCCTGGCGCACGAAGGGCTACACCGGCCGGACCCAGACCGCGGGCTTCGAGACCGCCGACCGCGGGACGGTGCGCGCCGAGGCCGTGAAGGTCTATGACCGCTATTTCCCCAAAGACGCCGAGGCCCGCGCCGCCTTCCACCGCTTCCTCGACCGCGTGGACGCCTACGTGCCGCTGCGCCGGCCGAGCAACTACCGGAAGCTCGCCTTCGGGGTGTTCTACGAGGCGCCGACCTTGCCGCCCGAGGCGCTCAAGGCCAAGATCGACTCGTCTTTGTCCGAGGCGCACCTGACGGACATCGCGCGCTGGCGCGCGGAGCGCCAGGACGCCGTGACGGCGTCGTTTAAGGCCGCGGCGCTGGCCTCCATTCGGGAGATGAACCGGGTCCTTCCCGAGGGCAAGAAGATCGTGGCCCTCATTTTGCTGGGCTCCTACGCCATCGGCCAGTCGACCCCGAACTCCGACGTGGACTTCCAGCTCGTGACGCAGGACGGCTCTCCGGACGCCATCGCCCCGTTCAAGGAAGCGCTGGTGCGCAACTGGACCGAGAACAAGCTCGACAAGCTGGAGGCCTTCCAGTTCGCGCTGCCGCCCTCCCCCGAGGTCGTGCGCGAGAGCTTCCCCGAGGGCTACCAGGTCATCTCTCCGGACCCGCGCGCGGTGAGGGAGCTGACCTTCGACACCGCCCCCCGGGCGCCCACCGCCTGGACCCGCGTGCGCGGCAAGGCCTTCGAGTGGGGCTACACGGCCTGGATCCGCGCCTGGTTCTTGGGCGCTTCTCTAAAAGAAGCGCTTGTGAAGCGCTGAGACGGCCTTCGGGACGTCGGCGTCCGCGACCACGAACGCGAGGTTGATCTTCGAGGCGCCCTGGGAGATCATCAGCACGTTGATTCCCGCGTCCTTCAAGGCCGAGAAGACGTCGGCGGCGAGCCCGGGCGTGTCGCGCAGGCCTTCGCCCACCACGCAGACGATGGCGCGGCCGCTCTCCACCGCCACGTCGAAGTCCGCGCCCAGCTCCCGGGCGGCCAGGTCCACGCGCCGCGGGTCGTCTACGGTAAACGAGACCGTGACCTCCGAGGTGGTGACCATGTCCACCACGATCTCGTGGCGCGCGAAGGCCGCGAAGATGCGCGCCAAGAAGCCCCAGCCCATCAGCATGTCGGGGCTCTTCACCGTCACGACGCTCAGATGGCGCTTGAAGGCGATGGAGCGCGGGCCCGCCGCGGCGGAGGGGCGGGAGGGGGCGATGGCCGTCCCGGGATGCTCCGGCTTGAATGTGTTGCGCACGGCGACGGGGATGCCCTTGCGCACGGCGGGCACCAAGGTGTGCGGGTGGAGGACCTTGCCGCCGTAGTAGGCCAGCTCGCCGGCCTCCTCGAAGGTCAGCGCCGCCAGGGGCTTGGCCTCGGGCACCAGGCGCGGGTCGGCCGTCATCACGCCGTCGGTGTCGGACCAGATCTCGATGACCGAGGCCCCGAGGGCCGCGCCGAGGATGGTGGCGGAATAGTCCGACCCGTTGCGGCCCAAGGTCGCGATGTCGCCGCCGGGCGCCAGGCCGATGAAGCCGGTGACGACCGGCAGGTCTTGGGCGCCGCCCAGGGCGGCCTTGATGGCCGGCTCCGCCTCGGGGAGGGGGTTGGCCGAGCCGAAGCGGGCGTCGGTGAGGAGGCCGGCGGCGTGCGCGTCCACGGCGCGAGCCGGCAGGCCGGCCTTCGCCCAGGACGCGGCGATGAGGCGCGCCGACAGGCGTTCCCCGAAGGAAGCCGCGTGGTCCAAGGTGCGCGGGGTCAGCTCTTTGAGGAGGGAGACCCCTTTGGCGAGGTCGGCGAGCTCGAGCAGCAGCGGCTCGACAAGGCTCCGGTCGACGCCCAAAGAGTCGGCGGTCTCCTCGTGGCGGCGGCGCAGGGCGGCAAGGCGCGAGAGGTCTCCGTGCTGGGCGTCGCGGGCCAAGCCCAAGAGCTCGTCGGTGACGCCGCGGAAGGCCGAGACGACGACCACCGGCCGCTCGGCCAGGCGGCCGCGGACGATCTCGCCGGCGGCGCGGATGCGGGCGGCGTCGGAGACGCTCGAGCCGCCGAACTTCATGACGATCATGGGAGTTCGAGCCAGGCGTTCATCAGCCGTTTGATCTGGGTCTGATACGGCGTTCCGCTGAGGCGCGCCTTCGTCCGGAAGGACTCCAGCAGCGGTTCCGGGACTTTGATGCTGATGAGCCTGCTTTTGGCCGGAGGCGCCTTCGCCGCGTGGAGGAGGCGGAAATCCTCCAAAAAGCGCACGACCTGCTCCGGGCTCATCGCCCGGCACCGCTCCAAATACTCCTTCGAGAAGAATTGGACGGGTCTCATCGGCGCAACCCCTCCAGGGCGCGGACGTCTTCCAAGTCCTGCGGTCGTCCGGCCGCCTTCTTCATCGCGACGAGGTCTGCGAGGGCGAGCACCGGCAGGGAGAGCCGCCCCGCCTTGACCCGGGTCGTCGCCATCTTCGCGAGGTCGTGGGTGATGACGACGTCGACGACCCGGGAGGGGTCCTTGGGGTCCACGAAGCTCCAGGCGACGAGGTTCCGGTTCTTCACGTACTCCTCGCGGAAGTCGAAGACTTCGGCGGCGGTGACGGGAAGGCGGGGGGAGAGCCCCAGGGCCTTGAGCGCGGACTCGGCGGCGAGGAAGTCCGCCTTCTTGAAGCGCAGGACCACGTCCACGTCGACGGTGCCGCGGACGGCCCCATGGAGGGCGACCGCGTAGCCACCGGCGACGGCGAAGGGGACCTTGGCATCCTCGAGGGCCGCGACGACTTCATAGAGAAGCATTGGTATATATGAGTATATACCGCAGTTTGGGTACCGTCAAGACGCGGGGCGGTCAGTTCCCGAGCAGGCCGAACGCCTTGAGCTGGACGCCGAGGGCGTCGAGCTGGGCCGCGCGCTCCGGCGTGGTGAAGGGAGAGCGCATGGCTCCCTCGAACCAGCGCCGCGCGTTGGGGGCCTGGCCGCCGAGCGGGGTCATGACGACCCGCAAAGGGGCCCCGCCCAAGGTCCCGAAGGTGATGAGGCAGCGTCCCTTCGACAGGGCCCGCACGCCGGAGCCGGAGAAGTCGGGCCCGCCGTCCTTGCGTCCCGCCTCGTAGTCCCAGAACCAGGAGAGGAAGCGGTTGTTGCGGCGGATCTCGACCGAGTAGGCGATGTCGCGCATCACCGCGGCCAGCAAAGAGAGGTCCTGGCGCGGCTCGCGCCCCGACACGAACGCGCCCTTGAGGTTGCCCGAGGCGAACTCGTGCTCGAGCGCGGCGGTCGTTTCGTCCAAATCGGCCCCCAGCTCGTCTAAGGCCGTCAGCATCGCGTCGAAGTCGGCCAGGGAGAGGCCGTTGCCGACCATGGACATGCCCAAGGAGAGGGTCATCATGTCCTGGCCGGCATGGGTCGCGGCGACGCGCAGCAGGGCGGCCTGGAGCTCCATCATCCGCGGCGCGCGGTCCATGACGCGCTGGACGTCGTCCGACGGAGCGGCCGGCTTGGCGGCGTTGACCGTCGGCAAGAGCGGCGCGGAGAGGACCGGCGCGGCCAGGCGCGGGGCGACCAGCGCGGGAGCCGTCGGGAGAGTGAGCTTTAAAGGAGGGGGGGCCAGGCGGGGGCCGGCCAGGCCGGCGGCGACGGAGAGGGCGGCGGTCTTGAACATAGGGGTATGGTGACACGGGCGGCGGGACGCCGCGTAGGCCGTTAGGGCCCGGCAGCGCGGGAAATGGACCTATCCCCGCCGGCGAGGCGTCAGTAGTCGGCTCGTTCCCAGCGGGCGTCCCACGGCTCCCGGTTCCATTCCGTCAGCAGGAGGCTCAAGAACCAGCCGCGGTAGGAGTAGTACTCGTTGCGGGCGTCGCGGAACTCCCCGGTGTCGCACTCCGCCTCGGCGCGCACCAGGCCTTCGGGCGTCTTCTCGGAGTCGGCGCGTCGCGGGAGCCCCTTGGGCGTCTCGTAGCCGGCGATGTCCAGGGCCGAGGCGAAGGCGTGCGCTCGGGCCAAGGTCAGCCCGGGGGCGACCGGGCCCACGACCCGGACGCGGACCTCCTTGAAGCCGGGGAGCAGGGCGGCCAGCCGAGGACCGAGAGGGTCGGGCACGGCCTGTTTTACCATAGCGGCCCTCGCGGGGGGAGGGCAAAGAGCTACGATTCGAGAGGCAGTTGGGAGGACTTATGGGTGAAGTCTTGGACGCCGCGGCCTTGGTCGCCTATGCCGAAGGCTCGGTCGTCAGCCGCACGCTCATCAACCGCGACACGGGCTCCGTGACCGCGTTTTCCTTCGCGAAGGGCGAGGGGTTGAGCGAGCACAGCGCCCCCTTCGACGCTTTGGTGCACGTCCTCGACGGCGAGGCCGAGATCAAGGTGGGCGGCGTCGAGCACCGCGTGAAGGCGGGACAGATGATCCTGATGCCCGCCGGCGTCCCCCACGCGCTCAAGGCCGTGGAGCGGTTCAAGATGACGCTGTTTCTGGCGCGCGTCAGGCCTTCTTGACGAAGCAGGCCTTCAAGAAGACCGTGATTCCATCCATCTTGCAGGTGATCTCGTGGTCGCCTTCCACGAGCCGGATGGGTTTCGACTTGGTCCCCGTCTTAAGCGTCTGAGACGCCCCCTTGAGCGGAAGGTCCTTGATGAGGGTGACGACGTCGCCGTCTGTCAGCACGTTGCCGTTGGCGTCCTTGACGACGCGCGCGCCCGGCTCTTCCTCGGCCGCCGGAGCGCGGTCCCACTCGTGGCCGCAGGTGGCGCATTCCCAGCGGGTGGGGGACTCGAGCACCTGGTCCATCTCGCAGACGGGGCAGACTGGCTTTTCCATGGGCGGGTCTCCGTGAGAAAAAGAAAACCGATTCCTCAGCGAGAAATCGGTTCTCCTATCGAAACTGGCGGGGCCAACGGGATTCGAACCCGTGATCTCTGCCTTGACAGGGCAGCGTGTTAGGCCAGCTACACCATGACCCCAACGAAAAACGATTATAGCAAACCGTCGGGCGCGCCGAGCGTGTTCGTCCAGGGGCCGGTTAGTCCAGGGTTTCGCGCACTTTGCGCAGGATGGACTCCGGGGTGAACGGCTTCTCGATGAAGGCGCTGCCGGGTTCCAGGAGCCCGTGGTGGATGGCGGCGTCGCCGGTGTACCCCGACATATAGACGACTTTCATCCGAGGTCGCAGGCCGCTGGCGCGCTTCGCCAGTTCCCGGCCGTCCATCAAGGGCATGATGGCGTCGGTGACCATCAGGTGGACCGGGCCCGCGTGGCGTTCGCAGAATCTCAGGGCCTCGGGGGAACTGATGGCGTCCAGGACGGTGTAGCCATGGTCGGCCAGGACCCGGTGGACGAGCTTCCGGATGGCGTCGTCGTCGTCGACGACGAGGACGGTCTCCGTTCCCCGCAGCGAGCCGGCCCGCGTCGCGGGCCGCAAGGAGCCTTCGACGGGATCTTCGACGCGCGGGAAATAGATCTTGAACGTGGTGCCCTTCCCCGGCTCGCTGTAGACGAAGATGCTCCCGCCGTTCTGCTTGACGATGTCGTGGACCGTCGCGAGCCCGAGACCGGTACCGCGGCCCTTCTCCTTCGTCGTGAAGAAAGGCTCGAAGATGCGCGCTTGGGTCTGGCGGTCCATCCCGTGGCCGGTGTCGCTGACGGCCAGCATGACATGGGGCCCGGGTGCGATTTCGGGGTGCAGCTCGGCGTACTCCGTCGCCAGCTCCGCGTTGCCCGTCTCCAGGGTCAGCTGTCCGCCGCCGGGCATCGCGTCCCGGGCGTTGACGGCCAGGTTCAGGATGATTTGCTCGATCTGGCTCGGGTCGGCCCGCATGTTCGCGAGCCGCGGGTCCAGGAAGGCCGCCAGCCGGATGTTGTCACCGATGACCCGGCCCAGGAACCGCTCCATGCCGTTGACCATCGTGTTG
>SCTT01000306.1 GCA_004322435.1 bacterium | reverse complement strand
GCTCTTCCGATCTTCGCGTTGGAAGAAACCGCCGCCCGCGCGCCCCTCTTGCTCCACGCCCACGCCTCCGAGGAACGCGCGCGCCGCGACTACGGCGTCACGGACCCCGCCGTCCTCTCGGCCGTGCGCAAGCACACCTTGGGCGACGCCGTGATGTCGCCCTTGGACCGCCTGCTCTACGCCGCCGACGCGTGCTCGGCGGACCGGACCTTCCCCGAAGCCGTCCGCATCCGCCGCGCCTCCCGCCAAGACCTCGACGCGGGCTATCGCGAGGCGATGCGGGTGAAGCTCGATTACGTCCTGCGCGAGGGAGCCTGGCTGCATCCGGGCGCCGCCGCCGCCTGGAACGCGGCCTGGGAGGACGCTTGAGCCCGACGCGCGTCGCGGCCCTCGTCCTCATGGCCCTGTGCGCCGGCGCCGCCTGGCTCGACGCCCACTCCCCCGCCGCCGGGGCGCTGCGCGAGAAGCGGCCCGTCTGGGGCCTGGCCGCCCTGCGCGAGCAGGGGCGCCCCGACGTGGTGGCCCCCGCCCTCTACCTCCTCTATCACGACCCCCGCCGCAAGACCCTCGACGTGGTGAGCCTTCCCCCCGGCGTCCCCGCGGGCCCGGGCAAACGGACCCTGGCTGACGCCTACGCCGAGGCCCTGCCGGGCGGCGCCGACGCCGCCGCGCGCGCGATGGAGAACGCCGCCGCCGAGGCCCTGCGCGCGGTCCCCGGCTGGCCGGCCGATGCTTCCGGCCCCCTCTTCAGCGTCGTGGTGCCGACCCCCGCCTCCGCGCGGCCGGGCTCCCCGGGCCGCACCCGCGCGCGCCTAGCCGCCGCCGCGGCCGACCCGTTTTTGTGGCTCAAGGCCCGGCCTACCTGGGAGGGCGCGGTGCTCACCCGGGCCCTGCGCGCCGTCCCCCCCGAGGGCCTGCGCGCCGCGCGCTGGCCGGCACCCGAGCTGGCCCCCGCCTTCGCGGCCTACCTGGCCGAGGGCCGGGCGACCGCCGACAAGCGCGGGGTCGTGACGGTCGAGGTCTTAAACGCGGGCGGCCCGCCCGGCGTCGCGCTCAAGGCGACGAAAGTATTAAGATGGGCTGGATTCGACGTGGTCCATTTCGGCAACGCGGCGGCCCCGGAGGCCGCCACGTCCGCGACGGACCGGGTCGGGCACCCGGAGGCGGCGCGGCGGGCCTTGTCGGCGCTGGGCTGCCCGCGGGCCGAATCGCTGACCGCGCTCGAGCCCAGCCCGCTCACGATGGCTTCGGTGACGGTCGGCGGAGACTTTGCGTCGTGCGCGCGCCTCAGAAGCGACGCGGGCGAGGGGGACTGATGGAACTTGTCGAGATTCTCAAGGCTGCGGTCTCGTCGGGCGCGAGCGACATCCACCTCATCATCGGGAAGGTGCCGATGATGCGCGCCGACGGCCACATCGCGGAGATCCCCGGCTTCCCCGTCCTGACGGCCGACGAGTCGAAGCGCCTCATCTACTCCATCCTCTACGAGGAGCAGCGCGCGCGCTTTGAAGAGAACTGGGAGCTCGACTGCTCCTTCGCGGTCACGGGGTTCGCGCGCTTCCGCGTGAACGTCCTCGTGCAGAAAAACGGCGTCGAGGCCGTGATGCGCGTCATCTCCTCCAAGATCCCCACCCCCGAGCAGCTGCGCCTGTCGACGACCATCACCGGCTTCTCGAAGCTGCCCCGCGGCCTGGTGCTCGTCACCGGCCCGACGGGCTCCGGCAAGTCCACGACCCTGGCGGCCGTCGTCGAGCTCATCAACCAGGAGCAGGCGCACCACATCCTCACCATCGAGGACCCCATCGAGTTCGTCTACGACTCGAAGAAGTCCATCATCCGCCAGCGCGAGGTCGGCCAGAACACGAAGAGCTTCGCCGCCGCCTTGAAGGGCGCCCTGCGCCAGGACCCCGACGTCATCCTCGTCGGCGAGATGCGGGACCTGGAGACCATCGGCCTGGCCATCACCGCCGCCGAGACCGGCCACCTGTGCCTGGGCACGCTCCACACCAAGGACGCCCCCTCCACCATCGACCGCATCATCGACGTGTTCCCGCCCCACCAGCAGACCCAGATCCGCGTCCAGCTCGCCGTGGCCCTGCAGGGCGTGGTGTCCCAGATCCTCATCCCCCGCCTCGACGGCCAGGGCCGCGTCGCCGCGCGCGAGGTGATGGTGATGACGCCCGCCATCTCGAACCTGGTCCGCGAAGGGAAGACCCACATGATCTACGGCGCCGTCGACACCGGGGCCAAGTTCGGCATGCAGTCGATGGACCAGGCCCTGGGCAACCTCGTCAAGCAGGGGCTCATCGACATGGACGAGGCCGCCAAGCGCTGCCACAACCTGGCGACCTTGGAGCAGCTGACCGGGCGCAAGGCCGGCAAGGCCGCCCAGGCGATGGGCTAGGAGGCGACATGGCCGACAAGACCACGCTGCTTAAGTCGCTTAAGCTCCTCCACGGCATCCCGGAGGACCAGCTCGGCACGCTCGGCGAGTTCCTCGTGGCCCGCAAGTTCGAGGACGGCGCCGCGGTCTTCGAGGAGGGCACGAAGGGCTCGAGCCTCTTCTTCGTGACCGACGGCAACGTGCGCATCGCCAAGCAGCTCAAGTCCTCCGGCGGCGGCGCGGCCTCGAACTTGCGGGCCACGAGGAACTCGCCGAGCGTGCCGAGCTGGTCCTCCGGGATGCCGTGGAGGAGCTTAAGCGACTTAAGCAGCGTGGTC
>SCTT01000305.1 GCA_004322435.1 bacterium | reverse complement strand
CGCTCCCCTGCGGACAGGACCCGCCTTCTGGGCGCGACGGCCGCAACGCATCAAGACCCGGGTGGGAGTGCCTAAGACCATCGTCGTCCCGGCAGGAGAAATGCTAGTTTCGGGCTCATGCGGGCGCTGACCTTTTTAGCGCGCCGCTTCGTGGCCGGCGAGGACGCCGCCAAGGCCATCGAGGCGGTCGCGAAGCTCAACAAGAAGGGCCTGCGGGCCACGCTCGACTTCCTCGGCGAGGACACCGAGAACGAGGCCCAGGCCGCGGCCGCCGCCGACGAGTACACCGCCCTGCTGGCCGCCATCCACGGGGCCGGCGTCGAGGCGAACGTCAGCCTCAAGCTCACCCAGTTCGGCCTGAACCTCGGGCCCGCGGTCGCCAAGCGCCACCTCGGCCGGGTCCTCGAGCAGGCCAAGCGCTTGAAGAACTTCGTGCGCGTGGACATGGAGGGCTCGGCCTGGACCCAGGCCACCCTGGACCTGGTCCTCGACGCCCACAAGTCCTACGGGAACGTCGGCACCGTCCTCCAGGCGATGCTCCGGCGTACCGCGGGGGACGTGGCTCTCCTTAATAAGGCGGGGGTCCGGGTCCGCCTGTGCAAGGGGGCCTACAAGGAGCCCGCCGACGTGGCCTTTCCGCGCAAGACCGAGGTCAACGAGGCCTACGACGCGCTGGCCCGGGAGCTCCTCGATTCCGGTCCGTACCCCGCGTTGGCCACCCACGACGATGGGCGCATCGAGGCCGCCATCAAGCACGCGAAGGCCAAGGGCATCCGCTCCGACCGCTACGAGTTCCAGATGCTCTACGGCCTGCGCGCGCGGCGCTGGGCGGAGCTCACCGCCGCCGGCTACGGGATGCGCGTCTACGTCCCCTACGGCACCCATTGGTTCCCCTACTTCTCGCGGCGCCTGCGGGAGCGCAAGGAGAACGTCCTTTTCATCGTCCGAAACATGTTCCGAGGCTGACCTATGACCATGCTCGCCCTCTCTAAGACCAAGCCCGGCCCCGGCGCGCAGCTCGTGCGCATGGAGGTGCCGCGCATCGGTCCCGACGAGCTGCTGCTCAAGGTCGAGCGGGCGAGCATCTGCGGCTCGGACCTGCCCATCTACAACTGGACCTCCTGGGCGCCCAAGCGCTTCAAGCTGCCGACGGTGTTCGGCCACGAGTTCTGCGGCACCGTCGCCGAGGCCGGCTCGGCGACGCGCGACTTCAAGAAGGGGGACTTCATCTCGGTCGAGTCGCACGTCTACTGCGGCTTGTGCCCCCAGTGCCGCGGCGGCCAGCGCCACGTCTGCCGGGAGCTCAAGATCCTCGGCATCGACGGCCCCGGCGGCTTCGGCGAGTACGCCGCGGTCCCGGCCCGCTGCGCCTGGAAGCACAAGGACCGCGCGCTGGCCCCGGTGGCCTCGCTGCTGGAGCCGGCCGGCAACGCCGTCTACGCGGCCCTGTGCGAGGAGGTCGTCGGGCGCTCGGTCCTCGTCATGGGAGCCGGCCCGCAGGGGCTCTTCGCCATCGCCGCGGCCCGGGCGGGCGGCGCCAAGCCGGTCATCGCCGTCGAAGGGACTCCGCTGCGCCAGAAGCTGGCCAAGCGCATGGGGGCCGACGCGGTGCTCTCGCCCTCCGACCCCGGCCTCCGCGACAAGATCCGCCGCGCCGCCGACGGAGACGTCGACGTGGTGCTCGAGATGTCCGGCGCCCCGGCCGCCATCGACCTGGCCCTCAAGGCGGTGCGCACCGGCGGGCGCGTCAGCGCGTTCGGCATCCCCTCAAAGACCCTCGACATCGACTGGGCGGGCGACATCGTCTTCAAGGGCATCAAGGTCATCGGCATCGCGGGCCGCGAGGTCTTCAAGACCTGGTACACGACCGACGCCCTGATGCGCTCGAAGGCCCTCGACCTGGGGCCCGTCATCACGCACCGGTTCCCGCTCAAGAAGTACAAGCAGGGCTTCGCGGTGATGAACGCCAAGTCCAAGAACTGCGGCAAGGTCGTCTTCGAGATGGGGCGCTGATGGCGGTGATGGACTTCCTCGATGAGGAGCTCAAGACCCTCGACGCCGAAGGCCGCCGCATCACCCTCCGGGTCCTCGGCGGCGCGCAGGAGCCGGTCTCCGTCGTCGACGGCAAGCGCGTCGTCAACCTGACCTCGAACAACTACCTCGCCTTCACGAACCACCCGAAGGTCAAGGAAGCCGCGAAGGCGGCCATCGACCGCTACGGCGTGGGCACGGCCGCCGTGCGCTCCATCATCGGGACGATGGACATCCATCTGGCGCTCGAGGAGCGCTTGGCGCGCTTTAAGGGCACCGAGGCGGCGCTCGTCTTCCAGTCCGGCTTCGCGACGAACGTGGCGCTCTGCCAGAGCCTGATGACCTCCGACAAGGACCTCCTCGTCTCCGACGAGCTCAACCACGCCTCCATCATCGACGGCGCGCGTCTGGCCAAGTCGGCGCGCAAGGTGTACCGGCACAAGGACATGAGGCACCTGGAGGAGATCCTGTCCTCCCCCGAGGCCCGCGCCGCGCGACGGCGGCTGGTCGTCACCGACGGGGTGTTCTCGATGGACGGGGACATCGCCCCGCTGCCGGCCATCCAGGACTTGGCCGACCGCTACGACGCCTTCGTGATGGTCGACGACGCGCACGCCTCCGGCGTCTTGGGGAAAAACGGCGCGGGCACGCCCTCCCACTTCGGCCTGACCGCGCGCACCCAGATCCAGATCGGGACGCTCTCGAAGGCCGTCGCGGCCATCGGCGGCTACGTCGCGGGCTCCCGCGCGCTGCGCGACTACCTCGTCAGCACCGCCCGCCCGTTCTTGTTCTCCTCTTCGCACCCCCCGTCGGTGACGGCGACCTGCCTGGCCGTGCTCGACATCCTCGAGACCGAGCCCGAGCACATGAAGCGCCTGTGGGCCAACGCCGACGCCTTCCGGAAGGGCCTCAAAGCCCTGGGATTCGACACCGGCCTCTCCGAGACGCCCATCATCCCGGTCATGGTGGGAGACACCCAGAAGGCCAAGAAGATGAGCGCGCTCCTCTTTGAAGAGGGCGTCTTCGCCCTGGCCATCGGTTTCCCGACGGTGGGCAAGGGCAAGGAGCGCCTGCGCACCATCGTCAGCGCCGGGCACACGCCGGCGGACCTCGACAAGGCCCTGGCGGCCTTCTCCAAAGCGGGCAAAGCGATCGGCCTCATCTAGTGGCCCGCATCCTCGTCGTCGACGACAACGAGGTCATCCGGGGGATGCTCCGCTTCCTCCTGGCGCGCCTCGGCCACGAGGTGGTCGGCGAGGCGGCGACCGGCGCGGCGGCGCTCGAGGAGTTCCTCCGGCATCGCCCGGACACGGTCTCCCTCGACATCTCCCTGCCGGATACCAACGGCCTCGAGGTCTTAAAGAAGATCAAGTCCGAGGACCCGAAGGCCCGCGTCGTCGTCGTCACCGGCAACAACGCCGAGGTCCTCCGGCGCGACGTGCTGGCGGCCGGGGCGCACTGCGTCCTGCTCAAGCCTTTCGACATCCGGGCGCTCGA
>SCTT01000304.1 GCA_004322435.1 bacterium | reverse complement strand
CGGCGGCGATGCGCACCGCGGGGATGGGGTCTTTTAAGGCGCGCGCGAGGACGGGCTTCGCCGCGGGGTTCCCGATGGGCCCCCACTGCTCCGCCGCCATCACTCTCACGTCGGAATCCTCATGGACCATGGCCGCGTGCAGCAGGCTCAAAGCTCGGGCTCCCAAAACGGCGCGGGCCTTCTCCTCCGGGTCTACAGAGGGAGCCTGAGCCGCCTGGGCGCTTAGGGCCGCGCACATTCCCCAGGATAAGAGGCAGGTCCGGATAAGTGATTTCGGCATTGTTAAGGAGGCAGGCATGAAAAAGTGCGCCTGGTAGGAATCGAACCCACATCAGCGGTTCCGAAGACCGCTGCTCTATCCATTGAGCTACAGGCGCGTCGGGGGATTGTAGAACATCCCCATGTCGCGATTATGTCGTGGGCGGGCGCTTGGGACGGCGGAGGCGGGAGGCGAGGCGGTCGTAGAGGAAGCCGGGGAGGTTATGGAGGATGTAGATGACGGTCAGACTCAACTGCCAGGGGAAGTGGACGACGCGCTTGCCGGCGTCTATTCCTTTAAGCATGCGGGCTACGCCGTCTTCGGTCTCAAGGAGAAAGGGCATCGTGCCCGCCTCGTTTCTGCCGGTCAGCTCGCTTTTGACGAACCCGGGGCAGACGGTGACGACATTAATGCCGGTGTCCCTAAGGTCCACGCGGGCGGACTCCATCAAGGCGTTTACGGCCGCCTTGCTGGCGGAATAGGAGCCGGATTGGGGTAAACCACGGAATCCTGCCAGGCTCGAGACGGCCGCGACGGTGCCGGAGCCCTGCTTGACCATGTCGGGCAGAACCGCCTCGAGCCAGTAGGCTACGCCGAAGACGTTCGTCTCAAAGGTCCAGACGACGGAGGATGCCTTGAACTCTTTAGCGTCGTTGCGGTCGCCGACCCCGGCGTTCATCACCGCGTAGTCGAGCCCGCCCCAGGCTTCCTTGATCTTGTTGTAGTGGGCCGCGACTTCCTTAGGGTCTGACACGCTGCCGACGAGCTCTAAGGGAGTCCCCCCCGCCGCCTTCACGGCGTCGGCCACTTCCTTTAGCTTGTCGGCTCTGCGGCCTGAGACTGCGACGCGCCAGCCTCTCTTGGCTAACTGAACGGCCGTCTCACGGCCGAGGCCGGACGTCGCGCCCGTCACCAAGGCTCTCATCGTCATAAGGGAAGCTCCACTTGTTTGGCGGGCACTTTGTTGGCCCCCGCTCTTATGATGACCTGCTGGCCGGCCCCGCGCTTAAGGGACGCCAAAGCGAGCGGAGCTTTGAGCCTGGGGGACGGCGCGATGCTGGTGATGCGGCCCAAGGGCTCGCCGTCCTCCGACTCCACGGGGTCGCCGGTGGCGGCGTTGTCGTCTAGTTTTAGGCCGACGAGAAGCCGGTTCACGTGCCCGCGGTCGCGGAGCCTGGCCATCGTCTCCTGGCCAAGATAGCAGCCTTTGTCCTGGGCGACCCACTTATCCAGGCGTACTTCCTGCGGGAACACGTCGGGGCCGGATTCACGGCCCCAGCTTGGCATGCCGGATTCGATTCTTAACACTTCGAGGACAGAGTCATCCAATTCGACGGCTCCGGCGGCGTCCGCGGCCCCGGGGAGAATGCCGGCGAAGCGCTCGGAGGCGGCTTCCGGAACTACAAGGAGAAAGGCGTCGAGGCCCGAGTGAAACTCGGTGAGGACGCCGACGACTCCGGCCGAGGTGTTGAAGGCGCGGGCTCCGCCGTAGCCGGGGTCCGAGGGACGGCCGGCTAGGGCTTCTAAAATCTTGTGCTTGTTTGGGCCGGCGATCAGCCAGGCTTCGAGTTGATGGAGTTCGACTTTGCAGTCGGAGAGAGGGGCCATCTTGGTGAGGAGTTCGTAGGCTGCGGGGATGGATGGTTTGGGTCCGATTAGGAGATGTTCGTCGGGGAGGTGATGGACGGCTAAGGGGGCGACCAGTCCCCCCTTCGCGGTCAGGAGGCAGGCGGGTTGGCCGGTGCCGAGTTCCTGTTTCTTGACGTCCGAAGAAAGGAGACCGTGTAAGAAAGAAGTTCGGTCGCGGCCTTGGATGGAGAGAAAGGCGAGGTCGTGGCGGCGGGACCATGCGGCGCCGGTGAGGGCGGCGGCGTGGGCGGTGGAGAAGGACGGCGGCATTTGAGACATGGTCTCATTTCGGGGGGTGGGGCGGCAATTGGGGGGTTGCAATGAGGCGAGGTGGGGTCTATAGTGGTCGTACGGAATTGTACTGACA
>SCTT01000303.1 GCA_004322435.1 bacterium | reverse complement strand
GCTCTTCCGATCTGGTCATCAGGCTGCGCGCGACCGAGCCCGACATCCCGCGGTTCTTGACGAGGTGGTGGTAGGTGAGCGCCAGGACCTCGTTGGCCGAGATCCAGACCCCGCCGGCGTCGAGGACGCCGAAGCGGTCCGCGTCGCCGTCGCAGGCCAGCCCCAGGTCGAGCTTCTCCTTCTTCATGAGCGCCGCGAGCTCGGCCTGCTTTTCGGGCGCCGGCTCAGGGGACTGCCCGCCGAACTGGACGTCGCGGCCTTCGCGCAGGCCCACGGCCTTGAGGCCCAGGCTCTCGAGGAAGGGGCGCAGGTAGTTGCGGGCCGAGCCGTTCATGGCGTCGACGCCGATCTTGAGCTTCGAGTTCTTGAGGGCCTTGGGGTCCAGGAGACCCCTTAGCTGCTTGAAATATCCGGGGCGGAAGTCGGTCTCGGCGATCCAGCCGTCGCGCACGGCCTTGTCGAAGACCATCGCGCGGGGCAGCGCCGGGGCGAGCACTCCCAGGCGGCGCTCGATGTCCTCGGTGACGGGCAGGGTCGCGGGGCCGGCCCAGAACGGCGACCACTTGATGCCGTTGTAGCGCGCGGGGTTGTGGCTCGCGGTGACCATCACGCCGCCGACGGCCTTGTTCTCGAGGATGGCCCAGGCGACCGCGGGGGTCGGGACGTCCGACTTCGACAAGAGCACGCGCACGCCGTCCGCGGCGAAGACCATCGCGGCCTCGGCGGCGAACTGGTCGCCCAAGAAGCGCGGGTCGTAGCCGACGACCACCGTCGGGGCGACGCCCGCCGCGGCGGCGCCGGCGGCCTGCCTGTAGTCCTTGGCGGCGAAGCCGAAGTCGGTGCTCTCCTTGACGTGGCCGGCGATGCAGTGGGCCAGACGGCGCACGTTTTGGAACGTGAACTCGTCGGCGAAGTGGGCGCGCCAGCCGGAGGTGCCGAATCGGATTGCCATAGGCCGGTATGTATACAAAAGTCCATAGGTATTATCAACGTATTTTCACGCCCGGCGCCCCGCCGGCCGCGCCACGACAATCTAGGCCCTTAGACCCATTGCGCTCTAGGCCCTTTGGGGTTGCGCGCGCAAGGCCTCCCGTCTATACTCAGAGAGCCGATATGAACCGCCCTTTCGCCGCCGCGTTCCTCCCCTTGGCCCTGCTGGCCGCGCTGGCCGGCGCCGCGGCCGCCGAGGACCCGAAGCCCGAGGAGAAGCCGGCCGACCCCGCTCCCGCGGCCTCCGCCCCCGCCGACACCTCGGGTTCTCCCAAATACGGCACCTTCGCCCTCGACGCGGCCGGAAACAAGGTCAGCGGCGACGCCCTTTCGAAGCTCCCCCCCGAAGCGCAGTGGGCTATGAAGGAGAAGGGCTACAGCCCCGTCCTCGGCCCCAACGGCGAGGTGCTCGGCTACGACAACGGGATGATGTGCATCCTGCCCGACGCGGTCGGCAAAGACTACGCGGCCGCCGCGGAGCAGGCCAAGCTCGGGCCCGGCGTCCAAGGCCCCTGCCCCGCCAGCTTCCCCGACTGCCACTCCAAGGAGCCCGCCCAGCCCCCGCCCCCGACCGAAACCGCCGGGGACGTGGCCGGCATGATTCCCGCCGAGCCGGGCGGAAAGAACCACTGCGACCAGCCGGGTCCGCCCCCGCCGTGCGCTCCGAAGCCGGAAGACCCCAAGGAAGTCGCGAAGCAGGAGGCCGAGAAGAGCTCCGAGAACGCTTTCAACGCCGCCTCGGCCGGCGACGTCGCCGGGACCCGCGAGGCCATCGAGAAGCGCAACGCCGCCGAGGACAAGGGCCGCGCCGGCTCGGGCAACCCCGGCTTCGGCAGCGACGACGGCGACACGCGCACCGCCTCCAACGACCCCGTCACCCCGATGTCCACGTCGGGCGGCGGACAAGGCATCGGGGCCCAGGGCCAAGTCGGCGGCGGCAACGGCGGAGGCATCGCCGGCAAGCAGGTCCGCGCCGGGGTCGACCAGGAAGCCGACGCCCTCATCGCCTTCCAGCAGGGCATGAAGAACGGGCCCATGGACGGCCCCAGCGACCCGAACGTCCAGTCCGTCGCCCAGCGGGCCAACCAGGGCCTGGGCGGCCGCGCGATGGACGCGGCCCGCTCGCTGTTCTCCACCCTCTCCGAGAGCCTCGGCGTCGCCGCGGACGCCCCCGACACAGACCTCTCCGACCAGCTGGCCACGAGCCCCATCGACGGGGCGACGGCCAACCGCGCCGCCATCAAGGTCGTCGAGTGCAATAACGACACCTTAAACGGCACCGCCGGCGGCCGCAAGGCCCGCCGCGTCAACGGCTGCTAGCCCCCGCAATAACCCAGGACCATAGGCCTAGAAGGACCTAGGCCCACCGTGCCCTTCGGGCCTAGGCCTATCGTCACTTATCCTCCGGGACTTGCGGGGCTATATTGGAAGCATGAAGATGCTCCTCTCCCTCGCGGCGGCGGCCCTGATGACGTCGACGGCGTCGGCTCAGGAGGCCAAGCCCCAGCCGGTCAAGCCCTCGGGACCCTTCCAGATCTGCATGTGGCCCAATCCCTGTGGCGCCCGCGGCACGGCCCCCACCCCGAAGCCCGAGGCCCCGAAGGTCGAGGCCGTCCCGGCCGACCCGCTGACCCGCGCCGTCGTCAACGGCACCGTGGCGCGCGGCGACGACGGCATCGTCTCCTCCATCCGCCTCTCCCCCTCCCACACCGGCACCGACCACGAGCAGATCGTCACCCGCGGCACCGGCCTGCGGGACGCCCTGGCCCCGGCCGGCACCGCCTCCCTCCCCGCTTCGAAGCTCCCCGCCAACAAGGACGGCGCGAAGGGCGCCGCCGAGGACGAGTGGGTCACGGTGGACTCGAAGTCCGCCTCCGCCGGCCAGCTCAACGAGATGCGCACCGAGCGCAAGGCCGCGCAGTCCGGCGGCGAGAAAGCCGCCGCGGCCACCGGCCGCATGTTCAAAACCCACAAGTAGTCACCCTCGCGGCCGCTGAACGGCGCAGTTTACGCGCCTCGGGCGCGTGGGTTCGAGGATTCCGAACGTCCGGAATCCTCGAACCTCCCCTCAATGAACGACGGTGGGCGCTGAGCCCGGCTCATCCGTAAGCGGAGTGGGCTAAATCGGGGAAATTTGACTCGGAATTCTCGACAGATTTTACCGCCATTTTGGCGGTAAATCCTTCTGAGATTTGAAGCTTAATTTTATTCAAATTCGCCCACTTGGTTGCGGAGGAGGTTCGAGAGTCGCTGCCGTTTGCGACTCTCGAACCCACGCGCCCGCAGCGCGTAAATCGCTCCG
>SCTT01000302.1 GCA_004322435.1 bacterium | reverse complement strand
CGCCGGTTGCCGAACACCCCTCCTCCGCCGCTCGACTCAGGGTAGCGGCTGGTTTCGAAGCTGCCATCGGCGCTGAGCGCCCATTTGCGGAATGTCTGCGTTAGGCCAAGCCGGGCGCCGGTCGCGATGTAGTAGCGGTTGGCACCGAAGGTCGTCTCCTGCAGTGCCCGCCACAGCCCGAAGCGGCCGTCGAGGCGGCGCGTCGCCTTGTATGTCAGGTCGACGGCTGCCAGGAAGTTCGTCGTCGTGCGCTTCAGGTTCGAGGAGCCGCCGGAATACCTACGGTAGTGCAAGTCGCCTTGGACGCGGCCCGCAAGCTTCGAGGTCAACCGCCCGTTGACGCCCAGCCCGATGCGGTGCGAGGTGGAGTTGTCGGCGCGCCCTGCGGAGTAATGGGTGAGCTCCCGAACGTATGAGACGTAGACGCGCGTCTTCGGGGCCACTCGAACGCCAAAGTCCGCGCCGACGGCCGCTTCATAGCGGTTCAGGCTGCGGGCCAAGGTGGGGTCGAGGTACTTGCTGATCTGGTGCCGGCCGTTGAGCCGCGTGAAGAGCCGGCGGCTGTGCTCTACGTCGAGGGAGCCCGCGATCTCGTTCGACATCCGGCGCTGGCGGGCCACCTGCTCGGAGAAGGCCGGGTCTTCGGTGTTGACGTAGGTGTCCGTGAGCGAGGCCAGGACCCCTTTCCGTCCGGTGTAATCGTAGCCGCCCGAAACCGTCTGGTCGACCGCGTTGTTCGTGCGGCCCTGACTGGAGTAGTTGCTCGCGCGCGCGGAGTAGTTCCCCCGCAGCGTGCTGCTCTTCGACATCGGGAGCTTCCAGGTCGTGCCCAGCTCGTTGACCGTGATCCAGGAGCCCACGACGCCTCCGCCGACGCGCGCCGCGCCGGCGCGCTCCTTGGGGACGAGATAGATGTTCGTGTCGTAGGTCTCGGTGATGCGGTAGAAAGGATGCAGCTCCAAGACGAGTTTGAGCTCGGGGGAGCGCAGACTCGAGAGCCGGTTGAAGCCGGAGGCCAGGGCCGCCAGCGGGTCCCACTCTCCCGAGGGCGGCGGAGGCGGCTCGGGAGCGGGCGGCGGCGTGACGGGGGCCGTCGGAATCGCGGCGACAGGGACTGCCGGGGGCATGACCGCCGCAGTCCCAGGCAAGGTCCCGGCCTCGGGGCCGGTGAGGGCAGCGAACCGGCCGGCGGCCACCATGACCACGGGCCGGCCCGGCACGGAGACTTCCACCGCGCCAGAGTTCACCAACAGACGGAGTTGGCCGTCGACCGGCGACACCGAGAAGTCGTCGCCGGCGTCGACGCGCAGCAGCGCGTCGCGGGCGAGCAAGGTCGCCGCGCCCTGCGAGACGACGGTGCGGGCGCCGGAGGGGATCTCGTAAGCCGCGGAGCCCGGCTCGAGCGCTACGGTGCGGCCGTCCACCCGGAGCCAGAGGTAGTCGCCGAAGCCCACGATGGCGATGCCCGGCTCCGCCGCGCGCAGGGCGGGCGCGCCGAGGAGGGTCGCCGCCAAGAGGCAGAGGCGCCCGACGGAGCGCCTACGGCCGGTCATTCCGGTCACCCGCATGAATCCGGGGATTGTATCACGGATTTCAGGCATAACCCGTCACCAAGTCCCCGCGGGGATGACCAGCTTCTGCCCCGCGACGAGTTCGCCGGCCCGCTGGATGCGGTCGGCGTTGGCCTGATAGACGAGCACCCAGTGGCGCTCGTCGCCCAGCGTCTTCTTGGCGACCGTGCGCAGAGTGTCGCCGGCTTGGACGACGTAGAGGCGGGAGGCGGGGGCGGCGGCCCCGGCCGTTTGCGGCGTCGACACCGCCCTTTCGAGAGCCTCGAGGCGGCGTTTGGATTCTTCGCGGTCCCGGCGCGCCTGGTCGAGCTCGCGCTCGAGCTGGCGGAGGTCGCCGGGGTCGGCCGGGGGCGACGGCGGGACGTACGCCTGGGCGGGAGCCGGGGGGGCCGCCGCCGTCACGGCGGGGGCGCCGTCGTCGGGCAGGACGCTCCAGCCGGTCCCGGCGGGAGGGTCGGCGAGGACGCGCGCGGTCCCGCGCAGGGCCGAGTCCGGCAGCGGCGTGCGGGAGCCCAGCAGGGCGGAGAATCTCCCCCCCTCGGCCTTCACGTAACGGGATTCGGACCAGGCCTCCCCCGCGACGCTGAAGCGGAGGAGGTAGGAGCCGTCCAGGGGACGGCCGGAGGCGTCGCGCAGCGTCCCGGAGAACCGGAACGGGGCCGCGGACGCGGACGCCGTGAGCGAGGCGAGGAGGGCGGCGAGCAGGGCTAGGTGTCTCATTTCAGCCTCCTTGGGGGCGCTCGACGAAAGCCGAGAGCGGCCGTTCCTGGACGACGCTGCGGCCGTCGCGCGCGAACCAGACGGCCTTCCCGTCGACCGCGAGCGCGGAGAGCGGCTGCGGCCCGCGGTCGAGCTCGGGCAGCGAATAGACGGCGAGGACGCTCAACGTCTTGTCGAGACGATGCCGGTAGAGCCGGCGCGTCTCGGAGTCCGCCGACCAGAGGAAGGCGTCGTCTTTGTAGAGGGCCGCGGGGGACTTGCCGGGAGCCTTGAAGCTCTCGAGGACGGAGAGCCCCGCCTCGGGCGCGTGGCGGTAGATGCGCCCCGTCGAGGCGTCGCAGGACCAGAGGTAATGGCCGTCCCAGAAGAGGCCCGACGGGCTCGGTCCGGGGCTCGGCTCGGAGCGCACGAGGCTCAACGTGGCGTCGAGCCGGCGCTCCTCGATGACCCGGCGGCCCGCGTCGGCCAAGAAGAGCCGGTCGCCGGCGACCGCCAGGGCGGTCACGGTCGAGTCCGGCAGATGCACCGCGCGCACCTGCTCGAGGCGGTCGCCCGCCGCGCGGTACTCGTAGACGCTCCCGGCCAGCCAGTCGG
>SCTT01000301.1 GCA_004322435.1 bacterium | reverse complement strand
GAAGTCGCCGCAGGAGAAGTCCAGCTCGTTGATGAGGAGCAGGATGGGCTTCGTGTAGCGCTCGGTCGGGTGCGGGGCGATCTTGTCGATGCCGAGGAACGGGAAGACGTCCGTCAGGCGCTTGCCGGCGCGCAGCTCCTGGTAGATGAAGGCCGCGTAGGCGACCATCTGCTTCCAGAGCTTGAGCGTCGTCACGTAGCCGCCGATGGAGGGGCCGAGGATCTGCTTGACCTGCGCCTCGCTCGTGACCTGCTGGGCCGCCATCAAGGTCTGCAGCGACTCGTAGGCGTCCTCCTCGCCGACCGCCACCTTCTGAGTCGGAGCGTTCAGGGGCTTGTCGGTGAGGTGCGAGAGCAGGGCGTACATGTAGAACAGGCTGCCGCCCGGATTGTTGACCTGGTCGATGACGAGGGCGTCCGTCTCGGCCTCGAACTTCTTCACGAGCTGGCCGAACGCCTCGGCCTCCTTCGCCTCTCCCTCGAAGGAGCCGATGCGCACGTAGCCGATCTTGCGGCCGTCGGCGGCCTTGTAGATGTAGGCGTTGAAGGCGCTGCGGGCGTTCGACTTCCAGAGGATCTCGCCGAGCACGGGCACGAAGCTCTCGCGGCCGCCGATCTGGAACGGGTTGGCCCGGTCCTTGGGGGTCTTGCGCGCCATCAGCGCGGCCTGGGGGTTGAGGCCCGAGGGGATGAGCTTGGCGAAGGCGGCGCGGACGGCCGCGGCCAGGCCGGAGTCCAGGTCCTCGCCGGCGGAGGAGGTGGTGGTGGGGCCCGACGGGGGCGCCGGCGGCTCGAAGAGCCCGCCGCCGTCGCGGACCGGCGCGGTGGGGATCATCTCGGGGACGTGCTGCCACTCCATCCGCACGCCCATCAGGCGGCCGTCGGCGGCCCGGATGGCGATGGTGACGGGGCCCTGAGGGGCCAGGTCGCCGCCCTGGCGGATGCGGCGGGTCAGGCGCCGCGCGGCCATCGCGCGGTCGGTGACCTCGGCGCCGCCCTCGGCGCGCGCTTTGAGCAGGGCCGCGATGGCGTCGGCCGTCGGCACGCCGTCGAACTCGACGACCTCGTCGCCGGGCTTGAACGGGAAGATGTCCTCGGGGAGCGTCTCGCGGTCGACGTAGGCCAGGTAGTACTTGCCGCCGGCCTCCATGATGCTGAAGGGCAGCATCGACATCTCGGTCGAATAGAACTGGATGCCGACGTGGTAGTCGCGCAGCGACGTGACGAAGCCGGCGAGGATGTCCTGGAAGTCCCGCGTCGTAATGGCGGGGTTCGACTCGATGGCGGCCTTGGCCTTCTCGTACTCGGCCTTGATCTGCGTGCCGAACGTCGCCTTCTTCCAGTCGAGCGGCGCGTAGTGGGCGGTGAAGACGCCGGCGACGAAGTCCAGGGTCTTGACCATCGCGGCCTGGGTGACGCGCGGGTCGGCCTGCGGCGCGGGGGCGCGCTCGTCGGAGGCGGCGTTGAGCGCGATGCGGCGCATCGCGGCGCGGCGCTCCTGCGGCGTCGGCTCGGGGGTCTTGTTGCGCTTGCGCTTGAAGGGGCTCAGCAGCAGGTCCATGAGCTTGGATCCCAGGCCCTGCGCCTCGGCGGGCGACGCTTCGGCGATGTTCCCGGCGGCCTCGACGGAGTCGGCGACCTCCTTCGAGAGGCCCGCCATGTCGTCACGCGTCGACCCGCGCTGCTGGTCGGCCGGGTTCGCGCCGACGGGGGCCGCGGCGCCGGCGGCCTCGACGACGGCGACGGGCATGTTCGTGGGGGCGGAGAGGGCGGCGGGGATGGCGGCGGCGGGGAGCGCGGCGGAGACGGAGGCCACGGCCTTGACGCCGACGGCGCCGGGGAGGGCGGGCGTCAGCGAAGAGAGCGTGGGGGCGGAGAGGGAGCCCAGGACGGGGCGGGAGAGCGGAGCGGCGAGGGCGCCGGCGATGGGAGCGACGACGGGGGCGGAGGGCGCGGCGACCGGCGCGGTGCGGAACTGCGCGGCGGCCGGCGCGGCGGGGCTCCAGAGGACGGCGGCCGAGACGGCAACGGCGATCACGCGGCGCAGGGGGGTGGCGTTCATCGGGTTCTCCTGGTGTCTGTAGGGTGATTATAGGGAGGTC
Organism: bacterium; assembly: GCA_004322435.1. Taxonomy (GTDB): domain Bacteria; phylum Elusimicrobiota; class Elusimicrobia; order UBA1565; family UBA1565; genus SCTT01. The sequence continues at coordinate 471 of SCTT01000301.1, read as the reverse complement.
CAGACTTTAGCCCTTGGGCCAAAAGGCGCACGGGACCCCCGCTATGGGGCCCTCCGCGCGGGGGGCTAATGGACCTAGGTCGTCCTACTTCGGGAGGCCGTGTTTGGCGACGAGCGCTTCGGCCGCGGCCAGCTTTTCGGGGTCGCCCACGTCGGCCCACAGGCCGCCGTCGTGCCGGAAGGGCGCCAGGCGCTCGCCCGCGGCGGCCAGCCGCAGCCAGACCTTCGTCAAAGAGAACACGCCGCGCTCGCTGATGCGGCCCAGCAGCTCCTCGGAGGCCACGTGGATGCCGGAGAAGGCCAAAGCCTCGAGCCCGGCCTGCGGCGCGAACGCCTCGAGCTCGGGGCCCGTGAGATGGCCGACCAGGCGCCCGTCCTTGAACGTGAGCTTGCGCCCGCTCGGGCGGTCGAGCACGGCCAAGGTCGCCAGCGCCCCCGAACCCTCATGGGCGGCGCGCAGCAGGGCCAGGTC
>SCTT01000300.1 GCA_004322435.1 bacterium | reverse complement strand
GGTCGGCCACGGCCCAGCCCGAGCGGGCGGAGGCGTAGTAGGCCGGGAAGTCCAGCTGCGAGTCGTCGGCGCCGAGGTCGATCAGCAGGCACGAGACCTCGTCTAAGACCTCCGCGGGCCGGGCGTTCGGGCGGTCCATCTTGTTGACGACCACGATGGGGGCCAGGCCCTGGGCCAGGGCCTTGCGCAGCACGAACTTGGTCTGCGGCATCGGCCCCTCGACGGCGTCCACGAGGAGCAGCACGCCGTCGACCATCTGCAGCACGCGCTCGACCTCGCCGCCGAAGTCGGCGTGGCCGGGGGTGTCGACGATGTTGATGACGGCGTCGTTGAAGAGCACCGAGGTGCACTTGGCGAGGATGGTGATGCCGCGCTCGCGCTCCTGGGCGTTCGAGTCCATCACCTGGCCGGCGGCGGCCTCGCCCTTCACGGTGACCCCGGTGTGGCGGAACATGGCGTCCACGAGGGAAGTCTTTCCGTGGTCGACGTGCGCGATGATGGCGATGTTGCGGCGTTCGGGCATTGGGCTCTCTCTGGGTTAACGGCGGACGGGGGGGTATGGGGCGTGGACCCGCAAGGGACCCGCGCCAGCCGTCGAATAAGGGACATGGATGAGGCGGCGTTCGCCGTCCACGAAGGACTCGAGCACCACGTAGCGGAGGGTCATGTCGACGACCTTGCCCTCCGAGGGCCCGATGGCGACCGTGTCGCCGACCCGGAACGGCCGCGCCAAGAGCAGCCACACGGCCTGGACCAGGTTGCCGAGGATGTCGCCGGCGGCGACGCCGACCGCGATGCCGAGGACGCCCGCGCCGGCCAAGAGCGCCGACCAGGCGACGCCCGCGGTGCGCAGCGCGGTCAACAGGCCCACCGACCAGAAGGCGAGCGTGAGCCCGAGACGGGCGACCGCGGTGCCGGTGGGGCTCCAGCCCTTCTTCTTGGCGCGGTTGACGAGCAGGCGCCCCGCGAGGCGCTCGAGGAGGGCGGCCCCGCCGAGCTCGGCGACGGCGTAGAGGTAGGGGAGCGCGGCGGGCACGGCGAAGCCGAGGCCCACCGCGGCGGCGGCGGTCACGGCCGAGCCGATCCAAAACGCCTTGCCGAGCGTCTTCTTCGGCGCCGCGGGGCGCTCGTCGGGCTTCGCGTAGGCCGCGTCGCGGGGCAGGAGGGTGAAGGGCGCCGAGGCGAGGCTCGAGTACGTGATCATCGTGAACTCGCCCGGGGTCTCTTCGAGGATGATGTAGCGGAAGGTCATGTCCACGACGCGGCCGACGCGCTTGTCGAGGAGCAGGCGGTCCCCGATGCGCACGGGGCTGTCGGCCATGAGCACGACGCCGCGGATGAAGTTGCCGAGGAACTCCTTCGTCGCCAAGGTCACGGCGAGGCCGCCGACGCCCAGCGAGGCGAACACGGTGTTCCAGTCGAGGCCCATCGTGCGCAGGGCCACGGTCCCGCCCACGGCCCAGAGCGCGACCTCGGCGCCCAGGCGCGCGACGACGGCGGTCTCGGGGGCCCAGCCGCGCCACTTGGTGAGCCTGCCGATGAGGCCGTTGGCGCCGCGGACGGCGAACCAGGTGCCGACGAGGACGCCCACGCCGGCGGCGTAGGGCAGGGCGGGGGCGAGGAATTTAAGGCCCGCCGGCAGAGCCAGCGCGCCGGCGGCTTTGAGGCCCGAGCGGCGGGAGGAACCGTCCGTCGCAACGACGGAATCTTGCGTCCTTTGGTTGGACCCGTCGAAGACCGCATTCCACGACACGTTGCGTCCCATGCGGGCAAGGGGCTGGACCGTCTGCGGGGCGCGGGAGGCGACGGCTTCCGCGGCGGAGACCGGGGCGGCCTGCGCGGCGACCGCGGCCTGCGGCAGCGCGGCGGGTACGGCGGCGTGAAGGACGGGGGAAACCGAAGCCGGAATCGCGGCCGAGACCGCCGGAGTCACCGCCGCGGCGCGCGGCAGGGCCGACCCTAAGGAGGGGACGAGGGAGGGCGCGACCTGCAGGGAGCTCGTCAGGGAAGGGGCGCGGAGGGCTCCGCCTCCGACGGGGACCGACGGCGCCACGGGGACTCTTAAGACCGGCACGCGCGCGGCGGCCTGGGCCGCCGCGGGAGACGGGGCGGCCAGGGCACAGGCGAGGAGGGCGGCCAAGGGGCGCATCTTAAAGATTGTACTGCGGACAGCGGCGGATGTTATGGGCCCTTCGGTCCCTTTTTGCCGGATTTCAGGCCGCCTTCAGGCGCGCGCTTGAGGCGCCGGAGCAGGGGCTCTCCGGTGCCGCCGTCGAAGAAGACCGTCTCGTCCGGGCCCGTGACGATCCAGAGGGTCTTCCCGCGCATCTTCTTGGGGATGGGCTTCTCCTGCAAAAACAGGCTGATGTAGCCGAGGCCGTCGCAGTTGTCGTTCTTGGCGCGCAGCAGGACCACCCGGAAGCGGCCCAGCTCGTCCGGGGCGATGGGGACGTCGCGGATCTGGGCGTCGAGCTTCGCCGCGTCCAAGAACGGCTCGGCCGCCGGCAGGCAGTCGTCATAGTCGTTCGTGACCCAGTCCACCTCGTTGGCGCCTTTGGAGACGAGCTTCCCGTCGTGGAACCGCTCCACCACGGCGACGCCGTCCTTGACGCCCTTGCGTCCGGACAGCGCCCCGTTCTCGTAGACGATGTGGAACATGCCGTCCTTGGTCTTGGGGTCTCCGTAGTAGAACTCCCATTTCTCCGGCTCCCAACGGGAGGGATTGCCCGGAGAGGAGCCCAAGATGGAGTAAAGCTTGGCCCCGGCGGACCACTGGCGGGCCATCTGGCCGGCGGATTGGAGGATGCCGGCGAGGCTGGCGAGATGGGCGATGGCTTCCTTTTTGGGGGGCTCGTCCGCCGTCGCGGGGAGGGCGAGCAGGAGGGCCAAAAGGGCCGGTCGAATCACCGGCTTAGTCTAATATAATCTGAACATGCCCACACTTCTCGCCGCCCTGCTGGGTCTGGCCGTCGCCGCGTCTCCGGCCTCAGCGCAGGAAGAGGACGCCCCGGTGCGGATCGGGGGTAACCCCGTCGTAGGAGCCTGGCCCACGCGCCCTTCCTCGGCCGGAGCGTCTCCCGGGGAGATGGGCCCCAGCGACGCTTTCGCCGAGGTCTACGACACCGTCTTGTTCCAAGGCGAGCTGCCGGACGCGCACGTGGGCTTCGAGGCGGCGCGGGAAGAGGCCGGGGCCTGGTCGCCGTGGGTCGCGGCGACCTTGAAGCGCTCCGCGGACGGCCGCTTCTGGGCGAAGGTCGTGTTCCCGGCGCCGGGCGTCGGGCGGCTGAAATTCCGGGCGCTCAAACCCACGGGCCCCTCCGCGGCGGCCGTCACCATCTACAGCATGCACGTCTACTTGAGCGGCACTCCTGCGCCGGCGCCTCCGGGCGGCGGGTCCGTCACGCCTTCCCAGGCCGACACGTTGGGCGTCATCGAGCGCTCGGCGTGGGGGGCGAAGGAGCCCAAGAACCCCTACTCTCCCCACGTCCCCAATAAGTTCACCCAGCACCACACCTCGGGGCGGCGGCCGGCCACCTTGCAGGAGTCGCTCGACGAGGTCAAGTTCATTCAGGACTTCCATATCAACGGCCGCGGCTGGAACGACGTCGGCTATCACTTCTTGGTCGACCCCGAGGGCCGCATCTTCCGCGGACGGCCCGTCGACGTCATCGGCGCGCACGTCGCCAACGACAACACCGGCAACGTGGGCGTGTCCTTCATGGGGACCCACCATCCGCCGTTCAACCATCCGGTCACCCCGGCCGAGATGGAAGCCTCCGTGCGCATCGGGAAGTGGCTGCAGGCGAGCTACGGCGTCACGCCCGAGACGTATAAGGGGCACCGCGACCGCGGGACCACGAAGACCGACTGCCCCGGCGACATCATGTACGCGCGGATGGAAGAGGTGCGCGCGGCTTGGAGAGGGGCGCCGACGTTGGGGGCGAAGCTCTCGGCGTGGTGGCAGACGGTCACCGAAAGAAATACGAAGCGGTAACCTGCCCTCTACTTGTCCTGGAACTCCGGGAACAGCAGCACGTCCCTCCGCACCGCGTCGGCCGACGCCGCCGTCCACGCCTTGTGCGAAGGCTTCGCCGCCCGCAGCTGGCGCCGCCGGGCCTGCGTCCACGTCCGATAGGGGGGGTCCGTCTCGTCGAAGTACTCGGCGATGTACTCCGGGTGGTCGATGACGAGCTTGTAGCCGTCGTTGCCCTTGCGCGCGGGGAGCTTCACGGTGAAGCGCCCCTTCTCGTCGCTCTTGGCCTCGAAGGTCTCGTCTTCGGCCTGCGTCATGAAGAGGAGCACCGCGCCCTTCACGGGCTTCATGCTCAAGAGGTCGGTGACCTTCCCCTCGAACGCCCACTCCGCGGCGACGGGAGCGGCCGGAGCCGCCGGCGGCGCTTCGACCGGCGCCGTGATGGGCCCGTCCGAACCCGGTTGGGTCGTAGGCTCCGCGGTCGGCGGGGGAGCGTCGGGCATCGGCGTCGGGGGAAGCTCCACCGGGGTCGTGTCCACGACGGGCGGCGGCGCCGGGGCGGGCCCCATCCCGACGAGGCCCAACAAGTTGTCCAAGAGCCCGATCTTATACGCGAGGAACGCCCCGCCCAAGATGGCCGCCACCTTGATGGGCATGGCCTGGGCGCCGCTCATCGACGGCCCCGCCGACGGCGCCGGCGTGTCGTCGTGCATCACCGGCTCGTTGGGGTTGAGCGTCCCTTCGATGGGCAGCGGGTCGGGCGTCGAGCCGCCCGGCGTCGGCATGGCGCCGGGCGTCGGCACCGGCGGGTTCAGCGGGTCGAGCGCGCCGCCGACATGGGGGTCCGTCGGACCGTCGTCGAGGTCCTGAGGGATGGCGACGTTGCAGAACGGGCACTGGACCGTGCCGCTCTGCAGGTCGAACATGCAGTTGGGACACTTCACCGTGCCCGAAGTGTAATACAAACGTCCGGAAACGGCTAGGGGGGATTACCGGCGCTTGCGCAGGCCGACGACCGAGGGGAGCTCGGAGAACTTCCACAGATAGATCGCCGCGCACAGGCCCAGCAGCTGGGCGAGCATCCCGAGGTTGCCCTTCTCCTTGGGCGCTTCCTGCTTCGGCACGTGCCCGTCGTAGAGGTGGGCGGCCGGGCGCAGGCCGCGCGCGGGCGGGTCGTAGTCTTCGGGAGCCGCGGCGGGCGCGGCGGCGGGAGCCGCCGTCTGCGGCGCCGGCTGCGGGCGCCGGGCCACGGGGCCCTGAGGCTCGTCGATGGGATCGGCCTTCCCGTCGGGATACGGGTTCTTCGGGTTGAAGGGCCACATCTCGGCCAGGCTGCCGGAGGAGCCCGGGGCGATGGCCGCGTAAGAGGGCGTCGCGCGGGCGCGCTCGGCCTGCAGGGCCGCCGGGGCCGCGGCCGACGCCTCCCGCGCCGGAGCCGCAACGGCCTTCTTGTAGGGGTCGAAAGGCTTGCCGTAGCCGGGCATCCCCTCGGAGGGCACCGCCGTCAGGGCCGGGACCGGGCGAGCCGCGAAGGCCAGGAGGGACGACGCGGGCTGGTTGCGGCTGCCGTCGAAGGGCGCGTTCCCGCCGCCGCCGGCTCCAGAGCCGCCGCCGCCGCCGCCACCTCCTCCGCCGCCACCGCCCCCGCCTCCTCCACCGCCGCCGCCACCACCACCGCCGCCTCCGCCGCCGTCACCGCCGCCCGAGGGACCGCCGGCCGGAGCGCCGCCGCCGGAAGGAGCTCCGCCGCCGGAAGGCGCGCCCTGCGCCGACGGCTGCTCCCGGCCCGGTTGGTCCTGGCCGCGGGCCTGCGGGCCCGTCTCGGTGGGAGTCTCGCGCGGGCCGCCGTTGGGGCCGCCGCCGGCCGCCGGGGGAGGGGGGTCCTGCTTCGTGGCGAAATCGCGGTTGTCGGGGTCCTGCGGAGGCACCCCGCCGGCCTCGTCGGGGGTCTGCGGCTTGCCCTCGCGGCTGGGGGTGCGGCCGCGCTCGCGGACCGGGCGCTCCTCGGTGACGCGGTTGCGCGTGCGCTCCTTTTCGAGCCGTTCCTTTTCGAGCCGCTCCTTTTCCAACCGCTCGCGCTCGGTCCGCTCTTTCTCGAGCCGCTCCTTCTCGACGCGCTCTTTCTCGATGCGCTCCTTCTCGAGGCGCTCCCGCCCGACCCGGTCCTTCTCCAAGCGTTCCCTCTCGACGCGGTCGCGCTCGAGGCGGTCGACGGTGTCCTTGTCGAGCGCGGAGTCCTTGTCCTTGAAGGTCTCCTTGTCGAGCTTGACCTTCCCGTCCGTCTCTTCGACCCGCGCCTCGCGGAGCCGGCGGCGAGCCTCTTCGTCGGTGACGTCGCGGTCCTTGGCGGCCTCGTCCGTGACGCCGTTGCAGATCGGAAGAGC
>SCTT01000299.1 GCA_004322435.1 bacterium | reverse complement strand
GGCGCCCCCAGCTGCCCGACACCCTGACCTTGCCCGCCCGCCAGGAGCTCGTCTTCGTCGGAGACGCCTACTACCTGGCGCGCGAGCGCGCCGCCCGCGGCCTCATCGGGATGGAATACAGCGCGCTGCGCGCCTGGTCGGCCCGCGTCGGCTACCGCTTAAACGACTCCGCCGTCGGCTTCACCGTGGGCTTCGGCGGCGCCTGGGGGCCGCTGTCCGTGGACTACGCCTGGGGGATGACCGACGCGTTGAGCGACACCCACCGCTTCACGTTCTCCTACCGCTTCGGCCGCGTCTCCGAGCGCGAGCGCGAGAAGAAGCGCAAGCCCTACATCGAGAGCATGCCGGAGAAGGAAGAGCTCAAGGGCATCGAGGAGCGCAAGCCCGACTTCATCGACCAGCCGGCGCGCCCGCGCCGCGAGGTGCCGGAGAACCGCAAGTCGGCGCCGGGCTGGATCTACTAGGAAATCTGCGAGGCAATTCAGGGAATTCGCTCCGCCATGAACGGCGAGCTATCCCCAGAGACAATGCCGGTCACTTAAGGTCTCCCTCTCCCGCGAAGCCGGAGAGGGCTGGGGTGAGGGCATTTGCTGTCCCGACGAGCCACACCCCCTCACCCCGCCCTCTCCCCCTCCGGGGGAGAGGGAGAAAGGCTTAAGTGACCGGCACTGTCCCTGGGGATAGTTGGGGGTTAACGGAAGTCCTTCGGGTCCAGACGCAAGGGATCCAAACGCCAGCCGGCCAGCGAGTACACGACGGAGTCCCGGCCTTTGACCTTGGCCAGGTGGCGGAAGTCCTGGCCTATCGGGGAGACCGTGAAGGAGAGCGTCGCGGGGTCCCCTTTGTAATCCAGCGTCTCCACCTCGAGCGAGAACTCCACGCGCTCGAGCCGCACCCGCGGCTCGGCCTCGAGCTTGGAGACGTCCCCCACCGAGTCGGCTGAGAATTTCGCCAGCGCGTCCAAGAGCGGCTTGAGCTTGGGCCAGCGCGGGTCCTTGGAATCCACCGCCACCGCGCCCTTCGGCGAGCGCACCGACACCTTCGTGACGCGCGCCGCCTCGAGCGACACCAAGGTCTTGTCTGCCCAGGCCCCCGGGTCCGCGCTCCAGCGCCCGCGCGAGAGGCCGTCGACCTCGCGCACCACGGGCGAGCCCGGCTCCCGCACGAAGACGGAGTCAGGGTCGGCGCCCGGGCCTCCCAGGAGTAGAGAGAGCGGGGTTGCGCCTTCGACCTCCAGCCGCGTCGCCGAGGAGTCCTGCAGCGCGAAGAGGGGAAGCCGCGCCGGGTCGTCCGAGAGCGGCGCGCTGACCCGCGCGGCGGCGAGCTCCGCCAAAGCCGCGTCCACCCCTTCGGCGGGCGCCGCGAAGGGACGGGTCAGGGACCAGGCCCCGTCGCCCTTCTCGAGCCGGACGCCGCCCACCGCGAGGGAGCGGGCCTGCGCCGCCGCCGGATAGAGGAGCTTCGGCCGCCGCGAGCGCGCGTCGAGCGCCGTCCAGCCGCCGTAGACGGCCGCGAGGGCGGCGAAGGCCAGGACGAGCCGCCCGAGCGCCCGGGGGCTCACGCGTACCGCGCGGCCCGCGCGGCGTCGGCGGCCCGGCGCGCGCGCCGCCGCAACAGGCCCAGCGCGACGACGAGGGCGGGAGGGAGCAGCACGCAGGTCCAGCGCAGGAAGGCCTTGCCCGCGGGCGGGAGCTCGCGCAGCGGGCGCTCGGAGACGTCCTTGGTGCGGATGGCGATGAGGTCCTCTTCCTGGAGCATCCAGTCCACGGCGTTTAAGAGGAAGGCCGGCCCCGACTCGCCCACCGGCAGGCCCGCGCGGGCGAAGCCCGAGGTGCCGACGACGAGGAGACGCCCGCCGGACTTGGCTCCCGGCCCGAACGGCCCCTCGGAGACCGCGGCCAGGTCATAGGGGCCCGGAGGGTCCGTGGGCCCCGGCGTCACGGGCTCGAGCGGCGAGATGCCGTGCACGTAGCCCTTCTCCCAGGCGCTGCGCACCCAGCTGTGCGGGGAGGAGCGCGCCAGCACGCGCCACACGGCGCCGCTCGGCGCCGAGGAGATGTGGAGCGGCGCGGCGAAGGGGAGGCTCAAGGACTGCAGGTCGCGGGTCAGGGGGTGCGTGCGGTCGA
>SCTT01000298.1 GCA_004322435.1 bacterium | reverse complement strand
TCATCCCCGTGGAGTTCCTCTCCGACCCCGCGTTCGCGGAGGTCTCGGGCCTCGAGACCAAGTTCAACGCGAAGACCCGGCTCCTCCTCGTCGACCAGCGCTCGAACGTCGGCCCGCTGCGCTGGTTCACCTACCCCGACCACACCCGCGTCGTGCTGGAGCTGGCCGAGGGCCTGGGTGTGCAGTCCGACCGCCGCGGGGTCGGGGGCTACGAGGTCTCGATCCCGAACGGCGTCATCGACTGGTCGGAGCGCGTCGAGGTCCACGACGGCGTCGTCGACGTCGTCCACCTCGCCCAGGACGCGCGCCAGGCGCGGCTGTCGGTCGCGCTCCTCGAGGGGGCCGACGGCGTCAAGCAGACCGAGCTCTCCGGGCCCCGGCGCCTCGTCATCGACGTGGCCCGCCGCAAGGGCGCCCCGCGCGACTCGGGGCCGGCCGGGGCGAGCCTGCCGGAGACCCCGGACTCCTTGAAGCCGGAGAAGCCCGAGGAGCCCAAGCCCGTCGTCGTAGCGAAGCCACCCTCACCCCAACCCTCTCCCGCGAGCGGGAGAGGGCAGGGTGAGGGGAAGGCCGTACCCGCCAAGGAGCCCGTGGCGCCGGTGCCGGCCAAGGCCAAGCCCGCCGAGAAGGCCCGCTACCGCATCGCCGTGGACGCCGGCCACGGCGGCAAGGACGCCGGCGCGACCGGGCGGCGCGGCACGCTCGAGAAGGACATCAACCTCTACGCCGCCCTCGAGCTCGCCAAGCTCCTCGAGGAGGAGGGCCGCTTCGAGGTGATGCTAGTCCGCCAGGACGACACCTTCGTGAAGCTCGGCGAGCGCTCGAAGATGGCCAACGAGGCCCACGCGGACCTGTTCGTGTCGCTGCACTCGAACGCCCACCCGTCCCGCGCCGAGTCGGGCTACGAGGTCTACTTCCTCTCGGAGCGCGCCTCCGACCCCGAGGCCGAGCGCCTGGCCGAGTTCGAAAACTCGGTGCTGGCGCTCGAAACGAGCCCCGGCCAGGCCGACGAGGCCGAGGGCATCCTCTTCCAGCTGGCCCGCACCGAGTTCATGAACGACGCCGGCGAGCTGGCGGGGCTGGTGGCCAAGAACCTCGCGACCCGGGTGGACCTCGGAAACCGCGGGGTCAAGCAGGCGGCCTTCTACGTGCTCCGCGGCGCCGCCGCCCCGGCCATCCTGGTCGAGATGGGGTTCTTGTCGAACGAGCGCGACGAGGCCAAGCTCGAGAGCGCCAAGTACCGCCGGCGCCTCGTGGAGGGCCTCTACGCGGGCATCGTCGAGTTCTACAACCGCCGTTCGGAGGGGGGGCGGTGAAGCGCGCCATCGGCGTCTTCGACTCGGGCGTCGGCGGGCTGACCGTGCTGCGCGCGCTGCGCCGCGAGCTCCCGCACGAGCGCCTCTTGTACTTGGGCGACACCGCGCGCGTGCCCTACGGCACCAAGTCGCAGGAGACCGTCACCCGCTACTCGCTCGAGGTCGGGCGCTTCCTCGAGGCCAAGGGCGTCAAGCACCTGGTCGTCGCCTGCAACACGGCCACAGCCCTGGCCCTGCCCGCCTTGGAGCGCGAACTCGGCGTGGGCGTCACCGGCGTCATCGAGCCGGCGGTGCGCGCCGCGCGCGCGGCGGCCGCCGGGGGCGCGGTGGGCGTCATCGGGACCGAGGCGACCGTCGCCAGCGGCGCCTACCAGCGCGCGTGGCGGCGGGCCGGCGGGCGCGGTCGCATGGCCGCGGCGGCCTGCCCGCTCTTCGTGCCGCTCGTGGAGGAAGGCTGGTGGGGCCACCGCGTGACCCGCGAGGTCGCCCGGACCTACCTGGCCCCGCTCCTGCGCGCGAAGCCCCGCGCGCTCATCCTCGGCTGCACCCATTACCCCCTCCTCAGGCCCGTGCTGGCCGGCGTCGCCGGGAAAGGCGTGACGCTCATCGACTCGGGCGCCGAGACGGCCCGCGAGGTGCGCTCGCGCCTGGGCGCGGCGGGCCTCCTGCGCGCGTCGGGGCCGGGCGGGGCCGAATTCTTCGTCACCGACGGGCCGGCGCGCTTCGAGCGCCTGGCGCGGCGGTTCTTGGGGCAGGCCGCGACGGCCCGCGTCGTGAGGTTCCCGGGATGAGGCTACTTCTTGGCGGCGGCCGCGGAGAGCATCTCCGCGATGGTGTGGAGGAGCTGGGCCATGTGGACGGGCTTGGGCAGGAACCTCGACACGGTGGGGTCGGCGACCTCGCTCAGGATCTGGTCGCCGGTGGCGATGGCGCTCATGAAGAGGATGGGCGTCTTGGCGGTGGCCGAGTTCCGCCGCAGGGTCTCGAAGAGGTGGGCGCCCGTGTTGCCCGGCATGTGATAGTCGAGGAGGATCATGTCCGGCTTGGAGGCCCGGCAGGTCTCGAGGCCGGCCTTGGGGTCGCCCGCCGAGACGACGTCGTAGCCCGCGTTCTGCAGCGCGATGGTGAGGATCTGGACGAGGTCCGCGTCGTCGTCGATGATGAGGATGCGGGTCATGGGCCTTCCGATAGGGTACCCCCGTTGTCGGGCTCGGTCAAGTGCCGCGTAAGACGGTGGAAAGGCGGTTTTAGATGATCGACGAACTGGAACGCCGCATCGGCATGGCCAAGGCCGTCATCGACAACGGCTTCTGCCGCGTCGGCCCGCGCCTCGACCGCGCCGACGCCCAGGGCGCCGCGCTGACCGGCGGGGCGAGCCGGGCTCTAGGCCTCGCGGACGCCCTGGTCGGCCTGTGCCGCCGCGACCACCCGGCCGAGGCCGCGGTCCTCTTGCGCCAGCTGGCCGACGTCGCCGCCGAGGTGGCCTGGGTGGCCGCGGACGCCGCGCGCGCCCCGGAGGCCTTGGCCGCCCTCGCCGCGCCGCGCTGGGACGCCCTCTTCGACGACGCGCGCTTCAAGGCCCGCGCCGCCGCGGCGGGCTTCCCCGAGGCCGACGTGTCGGGCGTGACGGGCCTGGCCGCCGACTTCGCGGCGGGCAACCGGCAGGTGGCGCCCTGGAGCCACGTCTACGCCGAAAACACCCGCCCCGCCCCCGACCCCGCGCGCGTGATGGCCCTGGCCGCCCGGATGATGGGGCGCGTGCTCAAGGCCCTCGAGGCGCGCTGGCCGGGGACCTTCCCGGGGTCGGAGGAGCTTTGCTCCTCGTGACCCTCCTCGTGACGCTCGCCGCGCCCGCGCGCGCGCAGGCCGACCCCTTCTCGGAGCTCGGCATCCCGGCGTCCTCCCCCTACGAGGACCCCGCGCTCAAGGCCGCCAAGGCGGCGAAGGCGGCGCCCAAGCCCGTGCACCCGCTCGAGGCCGTCCTCGAGAGCCGCCTCGCCGCCGACCTCGAAGACATCCTCGCCGCGCGCGCCGGCCTGTCCGAGGTGCTCGACTACGCCAAGACCCGACCCCAGGCCTTCCCGCCGGCGCCGGTGACCCGGGCCGAGCTCTTCGACGAGTGGCGCGACGAGGCGGGGCTGGCCTGGGCCCGGGCGGCGGACCTGATGCTCGCGTTGGACGCCCAGGCCGCCCGCTACGCCGAGGCCCCGCGCCTGTCCACGCCCCGAGGGCGCGGCGCCGCCTTCACCGCCTTGGCGCTGTCCTTCGCCGCGCGCGCGCGGTTCCTCCGAGCCTTCGCCCTCTACGGCGAGAACGACCCCCTGCTGAAGGCCCTCTTCGACGCCGAGGGTCCCGCGCTGGGCTTGCCCGCCGGCGCGTTCACGGCGCTGACGGCCCGCATGACGGGCGACGCCGGGGCCAAGGCCGCGGGGCTGGCGCGGGCGGCGCGCCAGGCCTTCGGCAAGGGCCCCCGTCCCCAGGGCCCCGTCTTCCAGAGGGCCGAGAGAGCGCTCGACGAAGACCTCAAGGCTCTGCCCGCCGAGCCGCCCAAGCGCTTCAGCCTGACCGAGGCCGCCGAGGCCGCCGGGCCCGTGTGGGGCATGCCGGCGGTCTTCGCCCCCGCGCCGTCCGAGGCCGCCGACCGCCCCGTGCCGGCCTTCTTGCCCCCGCCCCTGACCGACGCGGTCACCGTGTCCAGCCAGGTGGCCTATGCCCGCGACGTCGCGCGCCGTTGGTTCCGCCTGGACGCCTCCTCCGCCCCCGCCGTCCTCTCGCGCCAGGACGCCCGCGCGTTCGCCGAGGCGCTGCGGCCCGGCGACGTCCTGTTGGCCCGGCGCTGGTCCGCCGGCGCTCCCGGGCAGGGCGGCTGGTGGGGCGCCGCCGCGCTCTATGCGGGCTCCGACGCCGCCCGCCGCGCCGAGTTCGGCGACGACTCGCTGAGCGCCGAGCTGCGCGTCCTCGCCCCCGGCACCGTCCAGACGAGCACGTCCACGCCGCCCGAGGACCTGCCGACCGTCTTCGAGGCGGGGCCGGGCGGCGTCGTGCTGACCACCCTCGCGCGCTTCGCGGCCGCCGAGTCGGTGGCCGCTCTGCGCCCGCGCTTGGAGCCCGAAGCCAAGGCCGCGGCGGTGCGAGGGGCGGCGGGCCTGCTGGGCCGCCCCTACGACCCCGCGCAGCGCCCCGGCGGCACGGCGCTGTCGGAAGGCGAGCTCGTGGCACGCGCCTACCAGGGCGCCCTGGCGCTCGCCGAGGAGCCTGCGGCCGGCCCGCGCGCCCCGTCGCCCGGGGGCTTGGCGGCCGCCTTCGACGCCGCCTTCGGCACGCCGCGCCAGGCCTTCGACTTCGTCGCGGGCTTCGTGCCCGGCGCGGAGGCCGAGGACCGGCGTATGACGCTCGAGCGGTTCCGCGCGCTGACGCGGGAACCCAAGTGGATTTTGCGCACCCCAAAGGAGAACGCCCCATGAACGGACCCCAGCAGCCCCACAATCCCGGCTCAGGCCAGCCCCACGGCGGAGGCGGAGGAGGACAGCATCACCACCGCCGGCGCAGGCGCCGCGGGGGCGGAGGCGGGGGCGGCCAGAACCGGCCGCACGGCCAGCACGGCCCTCAGCAGGGCGGCGGCCACCACCACAACCATGGGGGCGGGCCGCGCCGCGACCGGAACGCTCCGGCGCCGCTGCGCCGGACCGACGCGGAGGTCGAGTTCCTCAACAAGACCCCGCTCACGCCGCACGAGTGGATCCAGTTCGAGAAGGGCTCGAGCGAGCCCACGATGCGGGTGCTCGACCTGTTGGCCCCCGTCGGCAAGGGCACGCGCGGCCTCATCGTCTCCCCGCCCAAGGTCGGCAAGACGACCTACCTCAAGCACATCTGCCAGGCGGTGGCGAAGGCCGAACCCAAGATGAAGACGCTCTTGCTCCTCGTGGACGAACGCCCCGAGGAGGTCACGGACTTCCGCCGCTCGGTGCCCTGCGAGATCTTCCATTCGACCTCGGACCAGGGCTTCGAGTCGCACATCCGCGCTTCCGAGGCGGTCTACCACAAGGCGGTCGCCGCGGCGGCGGCCGGCGAGGACGTCCTGATCGTCCTCGACAGCCTCACGCGCCTCGCCCGCGCCTACAACTCGGCGCAGGCCGGGAGCCGGACGCTCTCGGGGGGCCTCGATTCCCGCGCGATGGAGACGCCGCGGCGCTTCTTCGGCGCCGCGCGTAAGCTCGAGGAGGGGGGGTCGATCACCATCCTCGCGACCATCCTCGTCGACACGAACAGCCGCATGGACGAGGTCATCTTCCAGGAGTTCAAGGGCACCGGCAACATGGAGCTGGTGCTCTCGCGCCCCGCGGCCGAGATGCGCATCTTCCCGGCCGTCCACGTGAAGAACTCCGGAACGCGGCGCGAGGAGCTGCTGTTCGCGCCCAAGATGCTCGAGACCGTGTGGGAGCTGCGGCGCAAGCTGGCCGGCATGTCCGACCTCGAGGCCACCAAGACCGTCATCGAGATGCTCAAGAAGTTCCCCACCAACGAGAAGCTGCTCGCGGCGGTGAAAGGCTCCGTGTGAGCCGCCGCGCGCTCCTCCTCGCCGCCGCCCTCTCGGCCGCCCTCCCGGCGGCGGAGGGCGCGCGCGCGGCCGGGGGAAAGGACGCCATCGAGGCGCTGGCGGCGGACCCGTCGGCGTCGGCCTCGGAGCGCCTCAAGCGCCTGCTCTCGGGCACCAAGAGCGCCGACCAGCGCTTCTGGCTGGTGCGCACGCTCGGGGTCCGCGCCAAGGAGCACAAGGACGAGGCGGCGCTCGAGGCCCTGCTCGCCTCGGTCAAGGACCCCGAGCCGATGGTGCGCGGCGAGGCGCTGCGCTCGCTGTCGGCCTTCGACGTGCTCGGCCGCGAGCGCGCCGAGGAGCGCTGGCTGACGCGCCTCGACGCGGCGGCGCGCGCGGCCGTCTCCGACCGCTCTCCGGCGGTGCGCGAGGGAGCCAAGGACTTAAAGCGCGCCCTGGACGTCTTCCGCGACCCCGCCGCGCGCGGCGCGCCGGACCCCGCGGCCGGCGCGCGCCCGCGTTGGCGCCTGACGCGCGCCCTGGGATACCTGTGGCTCTTGGTCCTGCCGGTCTCGGCGGGGCTGTGGCTTTTGTGGGGCCGGCCCGTCTTCGACGCTTCCTCGGCGCCCGGCCGCCGCGCGTCGGCCGCGGCCGCCGAGCTGCGCCGCCGCGGCGGCCTGCTGGCCGCGACCGCCGTGCTCTGGGGAGGCCTCGGGGCGCTCTTGGTGGGCTGGGGCTTCGAGCTCCTCATCCGGACCTTGGGCGAGCCGGCGAGCGAGGGCGGCTCCTGGGGCGCGGCCTATCTCGCCGTCTGGTTCTGCTGGGCCGCGCCGGGCGCCTTCGCGGCGGCGGCGGCGGCCCGCGAGCCGGAGGGCGGGGGCCTGGCCGCCGCGCTCGAGGCGGCGCCCCAGGTGGCCCTGTTGTGCCTGGCGGCGGCGGCCTTCCTCGGGCCGGCCGAACTCCTCTATAAGCTCCTGTGGCGCCGCGGGCGCCGGCCCGCGGGCTCCCCGAGCCCCTGGGCCGCGCTCGCCGAGGAGGGCACGCTCTCGGCCGTCGCCCGCGCGAGCGCGGCGGCCGCCGAGGAGGGCGTGGGCCTGGTACCGGCCCTCTGCGAGAACGCCGACGCCGCGGCGCCGCGCCTGGGCCTGGCGGCTTACGACCCCCGCTTCGCCTTCCTCCTCGCCGCGCCCGCGGTCACCGTCGTCTGCTCGCTGGCGGCCTCCTCGCAGGCCGCCGAGTGGACCGCGCCGCGGGCCACGGTGATGCTCGGCTGCACGTTGTGGGCCTGGACCGTGCTGGCGGGCCTCCTGTCGGCCGTCCTCGCGGCGCTCGAAGGCCTCGCCGCGGGCGCGCGCCACCGCCGCCGACGGGGGCTGAGCCTCCCCGACCCGCTTTCGACGCTCGCCGCACCTTTCGAGGAGCCCGCCCCATGAAAAAGACCGCCGTCACGAGCGCCGAGGCCCCCGCGGCCATCGGCCCCTATTCGCAGGCCGTGAGGGCCGGCGACTTCCTGTACCTGTCGGGCCAGGTGCCGCTCGACCCAAAGACGGGCGCGCTGGTCGCGGGCGGCGTCAAGGAGCAGACGCAGCGGGTCCTCGACAACCTGGCCGCCGTCCTGGCCGCCGGCGGCCTGGCATTCTCGGACGTGGTGAAGACGACCGTCTTCATGACCGACCTGGGCCGCTTCGCCGAGATGAACGAGACTTACGCCAAGGCGTTCGCGGCGCCGGCCCCCGCGCGGGCGACGGTGCAGGTCAGCGCGCTCCCGAAGGGCGCCCAGGTCGAGATTGAGGCCGTGGCGTGGAAGTGTCCGGGCGGCTGCAAGAACTGAGGCGCGGGGCCGCGTTGGCCGCGCTGGCGCTGTTGGCCGCCTGCGACGCGTCGCTGACGGTCACGCGGCGGCGCGTCAAAGGCCCGGTCGCCGAGGTCGGCATCCTCGACCCGGGGGCGGCCCGGGTGCGCTGGGCGCTCAAGGGCCCCGGCTGGCTCGTGGCCAAGCGCAAGGCGAGGGCGATGAAGCTGGCGGCGGAGTTCTGCGGCGGGCCGGGGCTCGTCAAAGGGGTCCTCGAGAAGGATTTGGAGCTGGCCGAGACGCGGTTCACGGAAGACGACCTGGACGCCGAGACGTTCGCGGACCGGGGGCATTACAAGGTGGACATGTACCGGATGTTGGAGTTCGAATGCGAAAAGCCGCAGCCCTAGCTTTGCTCCTGGCCCCCGCGGCCTGCGCGCCCCGGCGCCCCGAGGCCCGGGTGCTCGCGGGCGCGGACCTGGCCGCCTATCGCCGCCTGGCCGTCCTCCCTTACGGCGACCGCGCCGGCGAGGGCCGGGCCTACGCCCCCGCCGCCGCGAAGGCCCTCTATGCGATGGGCTACGACGTCGCCCCGCTCGAGGCCGTCGAATCCTTGCTGCGCGACTTAGACGTGCGCCGCGGCGAGCCGGTGGGGCTTCCCACGCTCCACGAGCTCCGGCGCCGCACGCAGGCCCAGGCCGTCGTCCTCGGCACGGTGGCCTGCGCGCGCGACCCCAAGGCGCGCCGGGTCACGGTCCTCTTCGTGGACTCCGCCCGCGGCGACGCGGTCTTCGAGCTGGCCTACTCTCCGGAGCGCTGCGGCACCGACGCCGGGGCCGAGGAGGCCGCCGTGCGCCTGGCCGCGCGCGTGCGCCGCGAGGTGGGCGACCGCCTGACCGGCCGGACCGAGGGGGCTCTGCCATGAAGCGTTCGGTGGTCGTCTTGCTGTCGGGAGGCCTGGATTCGGCCACCTGCCTGTGGTGGGCCCGGGCCCGGGGCCTGCGCCTGCACGCCTTGAGCCTGCGCTACGGCCAGCGCCACTCCAAAGAGCTCGATTCGGCGCGGGCGCTCGCCAAAGCGGCGGGGGCCGAGCTCCACGAGGTGGACCTGCGCCTGCCTTGGCTCAAGACCAGCTCCTTGGTGGACGGCGCGAAGGCCCTGCCGGACGTCCCGCTTTCCCGCATCGGGAAGGGCGGCGTGCCCTCGACCTACGTGCCGGGCCGCAACACGATGTTCGTGGCGCTCGGCCTCTCTTTGGCGGACGCGGTGGGGGCGGAGGCCGTGGTGGTGGGAGCCAACGCGCTCGACTACTCGGGCTATCCCGACTGCCGGCCGGAATTCTACAAGGCCTTCGGCCGCGTGGCGCGCCTGGGCACGAAGCGCGGCGACGCCGGGCGGCGCCTGGACGTCGTGGCCCCGCTCGTGAGGCTCGACAAGGCCGCCATCGCGCGCCTCGCGCGCCGGCTGGGCGTCCCCATCGGCCTGACCTGGTCCTGCTACGCGGGCACACGCCGGCCCTGCGGGCGCTGCGACTCCTGCAAGCTGCGCGCGAAGGGCTTCGCCGAAGCCGGCTTCGCGGACCCCGCGCTATGAAGGACGCGGTACGGCTCGTCGAGGTCTTCTCCTCCATCCAGGGGGAGGGCCCCTACCTGGGCGAGCGACAGGTCTTCGTGCGCCTGGGCGGCTGCAACCTGCTCTGCGACTACTGCGACGAGCCGGACACCATCCCGCTTAAGTCCGGGACCCTCACCTCGTCCGCCGAAGTCAAGGCCTCCGTCCTCAAGGCCGCCAAGGGGAAGGCCCACCCGACGGTGTCCTGGACGGGAGGGGAGCCGCTCCTTCAGGCTGCGGCGCTTAAGGGGCTCATGGGTTGGTCCCGGGGGCACGGCTTCAAGAACTACCTGGAGACCAACGGCGTCCTGCCGAAGGCCTTCCTCGAGGTGCGGGCGTTGACCGACGTCGCGGCGGTCGACCTCAAGCTCCCCTCCGCGGCCGGCAAGGCGCACTGGAAGGCCCACGCCGAGTTCCTGCGGCTCGTGCCCGCGGGGAGCTTCGTGAAGGTGGTCGTCACCGAGGCCACGACCGACGCCGAGGTGGCCGAGGCCGTGCGCGTCACGGCCGAGAACGCCCCGCGTCTGCCCTTCATCCTCCAGCCGGCCACCGCAGTGCCTTCCGCGCGGGGGGACGGCCGGATGGTGGTGCCGCCGGCCCCGGCGCGCCTGCGGGACTTCGTGGAGGCGGCCAAGGAGCGTCTGCCGGACGTGCGCATCGTGCCGCAGTGGCATACCGTCTGGGGGCTGCCGTGAACGACATCCTCGGCTCGTGCTATAAGTGCGGGCGGGAGCTGCGCGAGGCCGAATACGGCCGCCAGGAGCTCTGCCCGGACTGCCGGGTGGACACCAAGGTCTGCCGGAACTGCATCCACTATGACGCGCGCATGAACAACGAATGCCGGGAGTCGGCCGCCGAGCCGGTGACCGACAAGACCAAGTCCAACTTCTGCGACTGGTTCAAACCGGCCCGGCCCGAGGCTGCGGGCGGCAAGCGCGCAGACCCGAAGGCGGCCTTCGACCGGCTTTTCAAGAAAAAGGGCTGATTTTCCCTACCAATACGGAGGGCCCCCGGGAGATCTCCTCTGTCATCTTCCGGGGGCCCCGTTTGCACGACACCCGCCTGGCCGGGCGGGACGACACCGGATCCGAGCACCGCCGACGGACGCCACCACACGCCCCGTCTACGGAACCGACCACGGCTTGCGGAACCGAACGGCACCGGCTGCGACCACGTCCCTGCACCGGAACCTGCCACGTCGCCGGCACGACCACGTCGACTAGGAGGGGAGGTTTCCGCCTCCGGAGGGGGATCACCACCCTCCACCACTAGTATGCGCCGATCCCTCAATCTGTCAAGGGGGGGAGTGACGGACTTAAGGCGGCGTTAACCCGTAGAGGTGCCACCGAAAACCGGAGAGCCCGGACTTCGCGAAAGTCCGGACGTAGCGATAGCGGTACGGGGCCACGACGATCACCGGCGGAGGGGACCGGTACTCGTCGTCCTCGATCTGGTGGATGATCCCCCAGGGGGCGGGTCGGGCGCCCAGCGCCGAGTCCGGGACCTGTTCGAACGCCGCTTCCGGGACGAATCGGGCGTAGAACGCCACGAGGGTCCCGTTTCGGTAGGGATGGTCCGTGACCCAGCGGATGGTCCGCCCCGGCGGGGAATGCTCGGCCATCCAGCGCAGGGCCTCCAGGTAATGGCCGCGGCCGTCGCGGAGGAACGCCCGGTCCGCGGCGGCGTTCGAGGCGAGGAGCGCGAGCCCCAGGACGCCGGCGCCCCGGCGCAGCGGCCCCGCGGTGGCGAGCAGGCCGTAGAGGACGCTGAGGTAGAGGGGCGGCAGGGCCGCGGAGAAGTAGCGCGGGAAGAGGCTCAGCACGGGGGCGACCAAGACCCCGGCGATGGGGGCCGCGCAGAGGAAGAAGCGCAGCTGCGCGAGGCTCTTGGACTCGAACTCCGGGCGGCGCACGAAGGAAGCGGCGACGGCCGCCCCCAACGCCAGGGCCAGGACGAGTTGGAGGGCGGGGGGGCCGGGAAGGGCGAAGGCGGCTACGAGGAAGCGCCAGAGCACCTCGAGCCGCGTGTCCGCGGCCGCGGCGGCGGAGGTGACGTGGAACCCCGAGGCCAGGGCCGCCGCGGCCGCGGCGCCCGGCAAAGCGAGCATCCGGAAAGCCGAGGCGCGGGGCCGGCCCGCCGCGAACGCCCAGAGCGCGCAGGCTCCCCACGCGAAGATGAAGACCGGCTGCCAAAGGGCGCCTCCCAGCAGGCAAGCTCCCAGCGACCAGTCGACCGCGGGGCCCGGGCGGCGTTCCTGCTCCTCGGCCAGCCGGTAAACGAGGAGGGAATGCAGCATGAGGCCGGCGTAGGCCCGCGCCTCGCTCGCATAGGTGAGCGCGAAGAAGCTCAGGCCGAAGAGAGCGGCGGCCGCGAGCGCGGCCCGGTCCCCCGCCTGGCGGCGCAGCGGCCAGGCGGCCAGCGGGACGAGGAGGCAGCCGGCCAGCAGGGAGGGCAGGCGATAGACCCACCACCGCGGGGTGTCTCCGACGAGGAACATCCAGAGGACCGTGACGGCGTGGCTGTTCTTGCCGGCGATGTTCCGGAGAAAGCCCCCGAGCGAGCCCGCGCCCGCGGCGGTGTGGAGGCTTAAGACCTCGTCGAGCCAGAGCTCGCCCCGGCAGGCCGCCGCCCGCAGCGCGAAGGCCGCGAGAAGGATGAGGGTGAAGGCGCCCCAGAAGCGCCGGGAGTCCTGTCGTTCCACGACGCCCCATCGTAACACTTGGTCTAGTCCCGGGCGCGGCTTGCTGGGCGCCGACCTCTCAGGCTTCCAGCCACCCCGCCGGCGTCGAGAACGCGTCCGCGTGCAGGCGCGCGTACGCCCCGCCCCGCTCGAGGAGCGCGGCGTGGGCCCCCTCCTCCACGACCTTCCCGCCCGAAAACACCAAGATGCGGTCGGCGGTGCGGATGGTCGAGAGGCGGTGCGCGACGACGAAGGTCGTGCGGCCGGCCGACAGGCGCCGCAGGGCCCCCTGCAGGGTCCGCTCGGAGGCGGAATCGAGCGAGCTCGTGGCCTCGTCCAAGATGAGGATGCGCGGCTCGGCCAGCAGGGCGCGCACGTAGCACACGGCCTGGCGCTGGCCGTGGCTCAGGCGCGAGCCGCGCTCGCCGACCTCGGTGGCGTAGCCCTGGGGCAGGGCGCTCAAGAGCTCGTGGGCGCCCAGCGCGCGGGCGGCGTCCGTGAGCTCGGCGTCCGAGGCCTCCGGGCGGCCGAAGCGCAGGTTCTCGAAGACGCTGCCCGAGAAGAGGAACCCGTCCTGCGGGATGACGCCGATGTTCCGCCGCAGCGTGGCCAGGGTCAGCTCGCGCACGTCCACGCCGTCCAGGCGCACCGCGCCCTCGGTGACGTCGTAGAACCGGCACAGCAGGCTCACGACGGTGCTCTTTCCGGCTCCGGTGTGGCCCACCAACGCCACGGTCTGACCCGGCTCCACCGCGAAGGACACGCCGTCCAAGGCCCACGGCGCCCCCGCGGCGTAGCGCAGGCGCACGCCGTCGAACTCGACGCGGCCGCCCAAGGCCGCGACGTCGCGGGCCCCCGCGCGCTCGCGCACGGTGGGTTCGGTGTCCAAGACCTGGAACACGCGCTCGGCCGCGGCCTGCGCGCTCAGGAGCTCGTTATAGAGGTCGCCCAGCTCCTCGATGGGCTGGAACACGTGCTCGAGGAGCATGAGGAAGGCGACGAGCGCTCCCACGCTGAGCTCCCCGGACAAGACGAGCCGCCCGCCCCAGAAGAGCACGGCGGCGCCGCTCAACCCGTAGTGGAGGTTCACCACCGGCAGGTAGGCCGACCACACGCCCACCGCGTTCAGCGCGGAGGTGCGCACGGCCTGGATGAGCCCGCGGCCGGCCGCCACGCTCTCGGCCTCGCGGCCCGAGGCCTGGATGACGCGCATGCCGTTGATGGACTCGGCGTAGTGGGCCGTCACGCGCGACATGTCGGCCCGGGTGCGCCGGTAGGCCGCGATGCCGGCGCGGCGGAAGACCTCGCTCGAGAGCACCAACGTCGGCACGCAGGCGAAGACGACGAGCGCCAGGCGCGCGTCGTAATGGGCCATCGCCGCCAGGGCGAAGGCCAGGACCAAGGTGGCCGAGAGCACGGTGACCGGCCCCCAGACGAGCGAACGCTCCAAGGCGTCCACGTCGCGGTCGACGCGCGCGATGACGCGGCCCTGCTGGGTGCGGTCGAAGAACCCCATGCACAGGCCCTGCACGTGGTCGAAGACCGCGCGGCGGATGTCGCCCACGACGCGCTGACCCGAGCCGGTGAGGAGCTTGAGCTCGAGCCCCACGAGCCAGGCGCGTCCCAAGGTGTTGAGCGCGTAGAGCGCCGCCAGCCCGGCCAGCGCGCCGAGGTCCGCGCGCCCCAGGTAGCGGTCGATGCCGCGCTGCACCAAAAGCGGCCCGGCCAGGTGCGACAGGCACCAGAGGACCTCCATGGCCAAAGCGGCGGCCACCTCCCTCTTATAAGGAGCGAGGAAGGCTCCCACGCGGGCCAGAGACGAGGCGGCGAGCCTCGCCCGGGCCAGCTCCTCTTCGAGCATCCAGTCCTGGCTCATATCCCCGCCCCCACGGCTTGGTCCCAGAAGAGCGCCCGGTACGCGGCGCAGCGCTCCAAGAGCTCCTCATGCCGGCCTTGGTCGAGCACGCGGCCCTCGCCCAAGACGACGACCCGGTCGGCCAAGAGCACCCCCGAGAGGCGCTGGGTGATGACGAGCGTCGTGCGCTCGCGCGCCGCGGCGGCCAGGGCCCGCACGAGCTCGCGTTCGGTGCCGGCGTCCACGCTGGCCGTGGCGTCGTCTAAGACCAAGAGGCGCGGGCCGGCCAGCACCGCGCGCGCGAGCGCGGCGCGCTGGCGCTGACCTCCGCTTAAGGTCACGCCGCGCTCGCCGACCATGGTGTCCAAGCCCTGCGGCAGGGCCGCGAGCACGGGGCCCAACTGGGCCGTCTCGGCCGCGGCCAGGACCTCGTCCTCGCTCGCCTCGGGCCGCGCGAAGCTGATGTTGCGCCGCAAGGTCCCCGAGAAGAGGAAGCTCTCTTGGAACACGCAGGCGACCGCGCGCCGGAGCTCGGCCACCGGCAGCTCGGCCAGGTCCGCCCCGTCTAAGAGGATGCGGCCCTCGGAGGGGTCGAAGAAGCGCAAAAGGAGCGCCGCCAGCGTGGACTTGCCCGTGCCGGTCGCGCCGACCACGGCGACGCGCTCGCCCGGCGCCACCGAGAAGGTGACGCCGGACAAGAGGCGCGGCGCGCCCGGGTAGCCGAACGACACGCCTTCAAAGCGCAGCTCGCCGCGGCCCGGCGGCAGGGCGCGCGGGGCCTTGGGCTCCGCCACCATGGCGGCCGAGTCAAAGAGCTCGAAGAGGCGGGAGCCGCTGATGGCCGACTCCTGCGCGGTCGAGACGAGGCGCGCCAGGCCCCCCAGCTCGCTGACGAGCCGGGCGGCGTAGAACAGGCAGGCCACCACCGCGCCCTTCTCGGCGCGGCCGGCGGCGACCTCGGCGCCCCCGATGAGGAGGATGGCCGGGGTCGCCAGCGCGAAGAGGGCGTTCGCCATCGGGATGCGCACGCTCCACAGGCCCGAGGAGGCCAACGACGCGCCCACGTAGCCGTCCACGCGCTCTTTAAAGCGCCGCCGCCGGCTGTCCTCGCGCCCGAAGGCCTTCACCACGCGCACGCCCTCGACGCTCTCCTTGATGTCCAAGGAGACGCCGTCGTAGAGGTCGTCGGCCGCGCGGTCGAGCACGGCGAGGCGCTTGGCCGTATGGAGCGTGAGAGCCAAGGAGGCCGCCAGGCACGACAGGGTCACCGCCGCCAGCGCCGGGCTCGCCCAAAGCATCACGCCCAGGCTCCCCAGGCCGACCAAGCTCAGCCGCAGGGCGGTCGGCAGGACCTCGCCGTAGAGCGGGCGGATCTTCTCGACATCGCGCGAGACGCGGGCCAGCACGGCCCCCGAGTCCTGGGCGCCGAAGTAGCCCGGCGAGAGCCGGTGGAGCTTCTCCAAGGCGCGCTCGCGCAGGGCCGCCAAAGCGGAGTGGGTCAGGCGCCCGCGCAGGGCGCTGCCCGCGTAACGCAGGGCGTTGGCCCCGGCCGAGGCGGCCAAGAAGAGCACCGCCCAGCGGGTGAGGCTGCGGCCGGCCGCGGCGGCGTCGAAGGCGCGGCCGAGGATGACCGGGTTCGCGAGCGAACACGCCAATTCGGCCACGAGCGCGCCCGCCGCCCCCGCGGCGAGCGCGGGGCGGTCGGTCAGCGGCCCTAAGAGCCGCACGAAGGCTTTTCTGGTCTCGTTCTCGTTTTGCATAAGTCCGCGTCACGTCCCGCCTAAAAAGAAAATCCCCGCCGGACTGGCTCGGCGGGGTCTAACCCGGTTCGAGGGTCCTTACTCGTTCAGCGCGCCGCGCCTCCGTAAACGGGGCGCGCGAAGGCGCGTGCCCGACGGGAGACGATCGCCGTGAGGCGAGTCATCTGCATGTGTCGATTCCCCGTTTCATGATTGGTTTCCCCGGCCCGACGCGAGATTATAGCCGAGGACCGGAAAAAACGCCAGGCCCAGAGTCCCGCCTAGGCCCTCCGGGGCCCTTGGGAGGGGGTCCGACGCCGCGCGTTTTCTAGGACGAAAGGTCCAAAGCTAAAGTCGGGGTCGGGGGTACAATAGGTCCATGACCCGATTAACTTTGGTGTGCCTCACGGCCGTCCTCGCAGCCGCCAACGCCCTGGCCCAGACGATGGGGCAGGCGACGACCGCCGCCGCCACCTCCCGCGCGGCCGCCGGCCAGGCGGACGCCGACAAGGCCAGCCAGACGGCGGGAGCCCTCTTCGACGGGACCGCCGCCGGGGGCGCGGTCTCCCCGCCTCCTGTTCTGGTGCCCGTCAAAAGCGAGCGTCAGCCTTCGGCCGACCTCATCGTCGGGACCCCCGGCAAGGACCACATCAAGGAACCTAAAAGCCCGCTGACCCCCGACGGCAAGGCCAAGGAGGCCAAGTCCTCCGGCGGCGTCTGGTGGACCTTGGGCGGCGCCGTGGCCGGCGCCGGAATCGGCTTCCTTTTAGGCGGCCCCATCGGGGCGGCTATCGGCGCCGTCGCGCTGGGCCTGCTCGCCTTCTTCCTGCGCCCTTAGAAAAAGAAAACCGCCGCCCCAACTCACCCCTGGGCGGCGGCCACCTACTCGGCGGTACTCCCCCAGTCTAGCCCCGGGCCGCGCGCCCGGCAAGGCCCAAAACGCGGCGCCATTTAGCCCCGCCGTCTGGGTCTTGCGCGGGTTTCACCCCGGGCGGTACCCTTGGCCCATGAACACGCGACTCTTAGCCGCCGTCCTGTTCGGCGCCGTGCTGGCCGCCTCGGCCCAGCAGCCTTCGACGCCCACGGCCTCCTACGCCCCGCCCGCCGAGCCGGAACAGCCCCGGACCCTGACGCCGCCGGCGCTGCCCGCCCACGCCCGCAAGAACCTGGATTCCCCTTCGGAGTTGGCGCGGGACTTCGCCGAGGTCGTCACCTTCCTCGAGCAGGGACAGTCGTACTTTCGCGCCTACCAGAAGGGCAGCCACACGCCCGAGGAGAACAAGGCCTTCCTGGCCTTCCTTGAATCCCACGAGCGCGAGCAGGCGGTGGCCCGCAAGGAAGCGGACGCTTTGCGCAAATGGGTCCTCGAGCAGTCCGCCTTAGGCAAGTAGGATTCAAATAAGGGGTCTGACCCCTTATTTGAGCGGGACGGCGCCGGGGCGCTTGAAGCGCCGGGCCAGCTCCTCGCGGTCGAGCGAGACCATCGAGGGGCGGCCGTGGGGGCAGCAGGTGGCGTCGGCGCAGGCGCGCAGGGACTTAAGGAGCGCCAGCGCCTCTTTCTCGGAGAGCGGGTCGTGGGCCTTCACCGCCGCCTTGCAGGCGATGGTGGCCGTCGCGTCGTAGCGCGCGTCGGCGGCGGCCTTGCGCGGCTGGGTGAGGCCGTCGAGAGCGCGGTGTACGGCCTCCTCGGCCTGGCCGGCCTTCGAAAAGACCGAAGGCACCGTCGTCACGCGGATGCCCGTCTTGCCGAAGCCCTCCACCTCGAAGCCGGCCTCCTTGAGGCGGTCCCGGCGGGCCAGGGCGGCCGCCGCCGCCGAAGCGGGGAGAGTCACCGTCAGAGGGAGCATCAGGCGCTGGACCGCGACGTGGCCCGACTCGAGCTCCGCCAGGTAGCGCTCGAAGAGGACGCGCTCCTGCGCCGCGTGCTGGTCCACCATCAAGAGCCCGCCCTCGACCTCGAAGAGCAGGTATGCGCGCTCGATCTGGCCCAGGTAGCGCGCGCCCTCGTTAAACCAGGGGCGCGCGGGCTGGGGCCGAGGCTCCTCCGCGACGCGCGAGGGGGGGGGAGGCATGAGGGGCTTGTAGCTGTCGGGGTGGTCCTTCATTAGGCGGAGGGTCGCCGGAGGCTCGGGGGCCTTGTTCCCGAAGGTCAAGGTCGGGATGCCCTTCGCGTTTAGGAGCGCCCGCGAGAGCGCCCGCGTCACCGCGTCGAAGACCACGCCCTCGTCGCGGAAGCGCACCTCGCGCTTGGTCGGGTGGACGTTGACGTCGAGGCGGTCCGGGGAGGTCTCGAGCACCACGACCGCGGCCGGATGGCGGCTGCCGTGGCGGAAAGGCTCGTAGGCGCGGTAGAGCGCCTGCTGGACGGCGCGGCTCGTCACCGGGCGCTTGTTGACGAGGACGTATTGGAGCGCGCGCGAGCCGAGCAGGGCGTCGGGAGGCGAGGCCAGCGCGCGGAGCTTGAGCGCGGGACTCTCGGACTCGGCCCAGACGAGGCCTTCCGCCTTGCCGGCACCCAGCACGTCCGAGGCGCGGGTGCGCAGGGCCTCGGGGCCCTCGGCGGGCTCGAAGCGCAGGACCTCCTTGCCCTCGGACTTCAAAGTGAAGCGCACGCCGGGGTTGGCCAAGGCGGCCTCTTCGATGACCCGCGCGAGCTGGCCGCGCTCCGAGACGTCGGACTTGAGGAACTTAAGGCGCGCCGGCGTGTTGTAGAAGAGCTCTCTGACCTCGATGACCGTGCCGCCGGGGGCGGGGGCGTCCGAGTCGCGCACGGGCTTGCCGCCCTCGACGACCACCTTGCGGCCGGACTTAGACCCCCGCGGGGCGCTTGTCAGCGTCGTCTTCGAGACCGCGGCGACCGCGTAGAGGGCTTCGCCGCGAAAGCCGAAGGTGGACAGGGTGTCCAAGTCCTCGAGGGACTTGATCTTGCTCGTCGCGTGGCGCTCGAAGGCGGCGCGGCAGTCGGCGGCGTCCATCCCGCAGCCGTCGTCGGCGACGCGCAGGAGGCGCCGCCCCGCGCCCTCCGACTCGACCGACACGCGGGTCGCCCCGGCGTCCAGGGCGTTCTCGACGAGCTCTTTTAAGACCGAGGCCGGGCGCTCCACCACCTCGCCGGCGGCGATGCGGCTGGCGACGTCCGCCTTGAGGACCTTGACGACGCCCACTAGATCTTCTTTTTGAGCTCGGCCAGCGTCTTGAGCGCCTCGAGCGGCGTGAGGGCGTCCAGGTCGAGCATCCGGACGGCGTGGATGGCGGGGTGTTCGTCGAACATCGGCAAGGAAGGCTGGGCGTCGGGCTCGGCGCGCGGGGTCGGGGCGGCGGTCCGGGCCTCGTTTTCGAGGCCATGGAGGATCTCCTTGGCGCGGGCGATGCAGGCCGGCGGCAGGCCGGCGAGCTCGGCGACGTGGATGCCGAAGGAGCGGTCGGCCGGGCCGGGGGAGATCTTGTGCAGGAACACGACCTCGGTGCGCCCTTCGGCGTTCGTCCACTCGCGGGCTTCGACGTTGGCGTTGGCGACGCCCGGGAGGAGCTGCGCGAGCTCGGTCAGCTCGAAGTAGTGCGTCGCGAAGAGCACGCGCGGCCCGCGGGGCCCGCCGTCCACCTTGGCGAGGAGGCGGTTCAAGTGCTCGAGCACCGCCCAGGCGATGGAGATCCCGTCGTAGGTGGAGGTGCCCCGGCCGACCTCGTCTAAGAGCACCAGGCTCCGCGCGCCGGCCGAGCGCAGGATGTGCGAGGTCTCGCGCATCTCGACCATGAAGGTGGACTCGCCGCGGGCCAGCTGGTCGCGGGAGCCCACGCGCGTCAGGATGCGGTCGACGAGCCCCACGCGCGCGGACTTGGCCGGCACGAAGCTGCCCATCTGGGCCATCAAGGCGATCAGCGCGGCCTGGCGCAGGAACACGGACTTGCCGCCCATGTTGGGGCCGGTGATGAGGAGGGTCTGGGCCTCGAGGCCGTCCAAGCGCACCGAGTTCGGCACGAAGGAGCCCGCCGGCAGAGCCGCCTCGACGATGGGGTGGCGGCCGTCGACGACGTCGAGCTCGTGGCCCAAGTCCACGACGGGCTTCACCCAACCGCCCTGCGCCGCGGCCTCGGCCAACGACTGCAAAGCGTCGAGCTCGGCGGCGAGCGCGGCGAAGCGCCGCACCGCGGCGTCCTGGGCGAGCACGGACTCGCGCAGGGCCTCGAAGAGCTCGCGCTCGCGCTTGAGGAACTTCTCCTCGGCGCCGAGGAGGGTCACCTCGAGCTCCTTGAGCTCGGGCGTGATGTAGCGCTCCGCGTTCGTCAAGGTCTGCTTGCGGGTGAAGCGCGCGGGCACCTTGGCGCCCTGGGTCTTGGACACCTCGATGTAGTAGCCGAAGACCGAGTTGTAGCCGACCTTGAGCCCCGGGACCCCGGTCTCCTTGCGCTCGCGCTCCTCGAGCTCCTTGAGGACCGCCCCTGAGTCGGTGCGCAGGCGCCGGAGCTCGTCTAAGCCCGCGTCGTGGCCGGGCCGGATGAGGCCGCCGTCCGTGAGCTTGGCGGGCGGCTCGTCGGCCAGGGCGCCGGCCAGGAGGGCCTTGAGGGCTGAGAGCTCGGGGGCGACCTCGGCCAAATCGCGCGCGATTCCGACGACGGCGTCGGCGGCGACGCCGGCGCCCAGCCAGTCCTCGAGGGGGCCGTGGGCGTAGAGGGCGGCGCGCAGAGCCCCGAGGTCGCGGGGGCCGGCCGAGCGCGTGGCCATGCGGTTGATGACGCGCTCCAAGTCGGACATCCCTTCGAGGACCTGCTTCAAGCGCGCGCGCTCCAGAGGCTTCTCGACGAGCTCGGCGACCGCGTTCAAGCGTCTTTCGATTTCGGGGAGCTTCGTGGAGGGGTGGAGGATCCAGCGGCGCAGGCGGCGCGAGCCCATCGGCGTGCCGGTGTGGTCCAAGACGCCCCAGAGCGTGTGCTTGCGGCCGCCCTCCTCGGACTCGACGAGCTCCAAGGTCCGGATGGCGGCATCATCCAGCTGGAGGGCGTCCTGCGCCTCGCGCAGGGCCGGAGACGGAAGCTCGCGCAGGTGGGCCTGGGTCGCCGTGACGTAGCTGCGCGCGGTCAGGGCGGCCTTCAAGGCCAGCGGGCGGTTGCGCCACAGGGCCTTGTTCTCCCAGTGGACGGGGACCTGCGACTCGGAGGAGGTGCGCTTCCAGTCGGAGATGGCGGCCGCGGGGCCGAGGAGGTTCTTTAGGCGCAGTTGGTCCGCCGCGGCCGTCGTCGTCAGCACCTCGGCGGGGCGGATGCGGGCCAGGAGGGCTTTGAGCTCCTCGCGGCCGTGGTCCGAGAGCGCCTGCTCGGCCCAGAACTCGCCGGTGGAGACCTCCACGACGGCCAGGCCCCACCCGACGCTGTCGAGCTCGACGGCGGCGAGGTAGTTGGAGGAGCGGGCGTCCAGGAGCTCGTCTTCGACCACGGTGCCGGGGGTGACGATGCGGGTGACCTCGCGCCGGACTAGGCCTTTAGAGGCCGCGGGGTCCTCCATCTGGTCGGCGATGGCGACCTTGTGGCCGGCGCGCAGGAGCTTAGCGAGGTAGTGCCCGTGGGCGTGGTAGGGGACGCCGCACATGGCCGTACCCTGGCGCTGGGTGAGGACCACGCCCAGGAGGGGGGCGACGAGCTTGGCGTCCGAGTCGAAGAGCTCGTAGAAGTCGCCTAAGCGGAAGAACAGGATGGCGTGCGGGTGGGCGGCCTTGAGCGCCTTGTACTGGCGCATCACCGGCGTGTCGTCGGCCTTCTTCTTGTCGACGGCGGGCATCCCGCGGATTGTATCAAATCGTCGTCGAGGGCCCGACGGGGGCGGCTAGCGGACCAGGTAGGTCGCGATGGAGTGCGCGGGGGCCTCGGCGGGGGCGGCGCGGCCTTTGACGAGCAGCGAGAAAGGCATCGCCTTCTCGCTTTCGTTCATGACCACCACGGCCAAGGTCCCGTCGGTGTTGAGGAAGGCCGTAGCCTGCAGGGCGTCGCGGCCGGGCGCCCGGCGCGTGGCCGTCGCCCCCAGCCGC
>SCTT01000297.1 GCA_004322435.1 bacterium | reverse complement strand
CGCCCACGCCCGCTCCGGCGCCGTAGACGTTGCCGGTGGCCCCCGCGGGGGCGAAGCGGTTGTTCGCGCCCGCGCCCACCCCGCCGCCGGTCGCGCCGCTGGCCCCGCCGATGCTGCCGGAGCGGAGCGCGCGCGCGCCCGACGTCACGGTACGGCCGGAACCCGCCGCGCCCGACACCGTCCGGGACGGCCCCCCCGCGTCGGCCACGGCGGTGCCGGGGCCCACACCGGCGGCCAGCGACGCTCCGGACCCGGAGCCGCCGCCCGCGCCGCCGGAAGCGCTCGGGACGAAGCCTCCCGCGGAGCCGCCGCCGGAAGAGTTCCCGCCGAGCCAGCCGGCGGCCTCCGCGAGGGGCCTTCCCGGCGCGCCGTTCTCGTCTTCGCCTTCGACGGGGATTTCGGAATCGTCGGCCTCGGCCTCGCCCGCCGGAGCGTCCGCGACCTCGTGGGCCGCCTCGGCCTCCAGGGACTTGAGCGCGTCCGCCTCGGCGTCGGAGGGCTTGTCGACGGGAGCTTTGGCCTTCGCGACGAGCATCCCGGAGCCGGTCGGCGGCAGGGCCTTCTGGGGGTCGGGCAACGTGAACGCGACGGAGGCCTGCTCGGGCTCGCCTTTCTTGTCGAGGAAGGACAGCGCCCAGACGCCCACGAGGAGGGCGCCCAGTCCGACCACGGCCGCGGTGACCTTCTTCGGGTCGTCCATCAGCCGCTCCAAAGCGTTCTTGTTGCGGCTGCTGCTCGTGTTCCAGTCGGCCATAAAACCCCCGAAAACGCTACCGTTTGCAGGATAACACGGGGTGTCGGGCCCGTCAACGCCCCTTTACCTGGCCTTCACCTTCGTTGTTTACTGTCCCTATGGCCATCCGAGAACTCAACGGCGGCGACTGCAAGACCTGGCTCTACGCGTCCGAGAAGACGCGCGAAGCCGTCATCGTCGACCCGCTTTTGGAGCGCGCCCAAGCGGTGCTCGAGCTCCTGCGCTCGGAGGGCCTCAAGCCCGTCCTCGCGGTGGACACCCACGTCCACGCCGACCACCTCTCGGGCGCGCGCTGGCTCTCGGAGAAGGCCGGCGTCCCGCTCGCCATGCACGAGGGCACGAAGGTCGCCTGCGTCACGCGGCGCTTGAAGGACGGCGAGACGCTCGCGTTCGGCGAGCTGGCGCTCACCGTCCTCCATACGCCCGGCCACACCACCGACAGCCTGAGCCTGCACGGCGCGGGGGCCCTGGCCACCGGCGACTTCCTCTTTTTGGGCGCTCTGGGCGCGGGGCGGCTGGACCTGCCCGGCGGCGACTCCGCCGCGCACTTCCGGAGCCTGGGGAAGATCTCGCAGCTGGCCGGCGCGCTCGAGGTCCTGCCCGGCCACGACTACGCCGGGCGCCAGCGCTCGACCTTGGCCGCCGAACGCCGCGACAACCCCGTCCTCTCGCCGCGGGGCCTCGAGCAGTACCGCGCCTGGTGGGAGGCCCGCAAGATGGGCCCCGCGGACTGGATGAAGGCCGTCGTGCTCGCGAACCTCGAGGGGCGGCTCACCGCCGAGGGCGTGGCCATCCCGAAGGGCGTCTCCGCCTGCGCGAGCGGCGGCGGGGCCTGCGCCGCGCCGACGCACGGCGAAGGCGAGCTCCCGCAGCTGGCCTCCGTCGACCTGGCCCGGATGCTCGCCGAGAAGCGCGAGCTGACCCTGCTCGACTGCCGCGAGCCCGAGGAATACACCGACGAGCTGGGGCACATCGCGGGGACCTTGCTCATCCCCGTCGGCGAGGTCGCCGAGCGCCACCGCGAGGTGCCGACGGGCAAGCCCATCGTCTCCATCTGCCGCTCGGGCAAGCGCGCGCTGCGCGCCGCGCTGGCGCTCAAGGCCGCGGGGCGCACGGACATCTGGGTCCTCACGGGCGGGATGATCGCGTGGAACGAGGCGAAGCTGCCGGTCGAGAGATAGCGGGCCGGACTAGAGGTTCTTACAGCCCTTCGCCGCGTCCTCGGCCGAGCAGCCGATGCGCAGGTGGAAGTGGTTCCGGTGGGAGTTGCCCGGCGGCTGGGCCAGCACCTTGGAGGCGCGCTCGATGAGCTCCGCGTCCGCCCCGACCACCGCGGCTTCCTTGAGGAGAAGCGAGCGCAGCCCGCGCGACACGAAGATCCACCGGACGTCCTTGCCGAAGTAGGGGTTCGACAGGAAGGCGACGACGAGCTTCCAGTTCCGCGCGACGTCGAAGCGCACCGCCTTCCCGTTGTAGGCGCCGCGCCCCTTCGCGTCGAAGCTCGTCATCCGCTCGGAGAAGACCGGCGCGCCCGCGGCGTCCGTCCAGTAGAAGTTCACGTCGGCGTCGCGGCCGTTCTGGTGCGAGCGGTGGCGCGGCGCGCGGCCCCCGGAGGCGGCCGAGATGTCGCCGACGGCCAACAGCGGCGTCTGCGGGTCGGCCGCGCGCAGACGCTCGGCGGCCCAGACCAGGCCGTCCACCATCTCGGCGGTGCCGAAGTTGCGGGCGATCTCGGGGCGGATGGCGGTCCAGTGCGGGCCGGTCAGAGCCAGCTCGGCGGCGTTGACGAGCTTGCCGCGGTTGACGGCGCCCACGGACACGCTCTTAAGCGGGGCGTCGCGGCGGCCGGCGCGCACGGGCGGCGGGGCGAAGCGGCCGGGCAGCGCGCGGGCGGGGTCGAGGATGGGAAGGTTCCGGGCCGCGGGGGAGAGCTCGCGGACGCCGCGGGGGAGGGGCGCCGACCACGCGGCGGCCGCGGCCAACAGCAATCCCCCGACGAGGAATCCTTTCGGCATGAGGCAGGATTGTAGCGTATTTGTGACGAAGCGTTGGCTCGATTTTCCCATGGGGTCCCCGGGTTTCGTCCCCCCCAGTTTGCCCCGCCGGCCCTCCCGATTTGTTTCCGTTCGGTGAACGGGCTCCGCCCTCTTGCCGAGTTCCCCCTTCCCCCGTATCCTTCCGGAGCATGGCCGACACCCCCGCCGCCCGCCTCGAAGGGCTGTCCAAGTCCTTCGGGGAGCACGCCGCGGTGCGCGAGCTCTCGCTGAGCGTCCCCCGCGGCTGCGTCTACGGCTTTTTGGGGCCCAACGGGTCCGGCAAGACGACGACCCTGCGCCTCATCCTCCACATCCTGCTGCCCGACGCCGGCCGCGTCGAGGTCCTCGGGAAGACGGGGTCCCGCGCGGCCAACGACCGCATCGGCTACCTGCCCGAGGAGCGCGGGCTCTACAAGAAGATGGAGGTGCGCCGGCAGCTCGAGTACCTGCTGGCCTTGAAGGGCATCCGGGCCCCGCGGGCCCGCGAGCTGGCGACCCAGTGGCTCGAGCGCTTCGGCCTGGCCTCCTGGGCCGACGAGAAGGTGGAAGCGCTCTCCAAGGGGATGTCCCAGAAGGTGCAGTTCATCGCCGCGGTCGCCGCCGAGCCCGAGCTCGTGGTCCTCGACGAGCCCTTCTCGGGCCTCGACCCGGTCAACCAGGAGGTCCTGCGCGAGGCCATCCTCGAGCTCAAGCGCCGCGGGACCACCGTCATCCTCTCCACCCACGACATGGCCGCCGCCGAGGAGATGTGCGACTACGTCTGCATGATCCACCGCGGGCGCAAGGTCTTGGACGGCACGCTCGAAGATCTGCGGCGCGTCCACGGCGCGGGCACGGTGCGCGTCGAAGTCGAGGGCGGCGCGCCGGCCCTGGCCGGCCTGCCCGGCGTCACCGCGCTGCGGGACCTCGGGCGCCTGCAGGAGTTGCGCGTCGACGGCGACACGCAGGCCTTCCTCAAGGCCCTGCTCGCGCGCGGCGCGGTGCGGCGCTTCGAGGAGGTCCACCCGACGCTCAAGGAGATCTTCCTCGCGAAGGCCGTCGATGGGGACCCGCCGTGAGGAAGGTCGCCGCCATCGCCGTCACCGAGTTCGTCAACACCGTGCGCTCGCGGGGGTTTTTGCTCGCGCTGATGCTGACGCCGGTGTTCATCGGCGCCTCGGCCGTCGTCCAGCTCGTCATCAAGGAGCGGGTGGACGTCGGCGACCGCCGCTTCGCCGTGCACGACCCGACGGGGCGGGTCTACGCCGCGGTCGCCCAAGCCGCCGCCGAGCGCGACGCGGAGGCGGGGCAGCGCGGCCCGCGCTTCATCCCCGAGGCCGCCCCGCCCGGCGAACCTTCCGCGGTCGCCGCCGCGCTCTCCAAACGCATCAAGGAGGGGACGCTCTTCGCGTTCGTGATGGTCGACCACGGCGTGCTCGAGGGGC
This sequence comes from bacterium, assembly GCA_004322435.1. Classification (GTDB taxonomy): domain Bacteria; phylum Elusimicrobiota; class Elusimicrobia; order UBA1565; family UBA1565; genus SCTT01. The sequence goes on along the minus strand of SCTT01000297.1, from coordinate 2,823 downwards.
GCCCGGGGGCCGGCTTCGCCTACCACACCCAGCGCCAGACCTATCTGGACCTGCCGCTGTGGCTCAAGGGGGTCCTCGACGAGGCGGTGATGGCCGAGCGGGTGAAGGGCGAGCGCCTGGACGCCAAGTCCTTCGCGCGCGCGACGAAGAAGGCCCCGCTGCGGCGGCTGGGGCTCGTGGAGGTCGGCCCGGACGGGAAGCCCCTTGGGGCTCTGCCGGCGAGCCTCGCCGGGGACTTCGTGGTGCCGGCGGCGGCGATGTTCCTGTTGTTCCTCCTGGTCTTTATGAGCGTGCCCATGCTGCTGCACTCCGTCATCGAGGAGAAGCAGCTGCGCATCTGGGAGGTGCTGGTCGCCTCGGTGAGCCCGTTCCAGCTGCTGATGGGCAAGCTCCTCGGGAACACCTTGGTGTCGTTGTCGGTGTCGTTTTTCTACCTGGGCGGAGCGGTCGCTCTGGCCGAGCGCTTCGGCGTGGGCGACCAGATTCCGCCGCAGCTCATAGCCTGGTTCCTCGTCTTCCAGCTTCTGGCGCTCCTCATCTACGGCTCGATGTTCTCGGCCATCGGGGCGGCCTGCTCCGAGCTGCGCGACGCGCAGAGCTTGATGACCCCCGCGATGTTCCTGCTCATCTTCCCGATGTTCGGCTGGGTCGCCATCCTCCGCGCCCCCGACTCGGGATTCGCGCGGCTCCTGTCCTTGTTCCCCCCCGCCACGCCGATGCTGATGCTGCTGCGCATCGCCCTCCCCCCGGGGCCCCAGCCCTGGGAGGTGGGCCTGGCCTTCGTGCTGACGGTCGCCTTCACCTGGCTCTGCGTGTGGACCGCCGGCAAGATCTTCCGCATCGGAATCCTCGCCCAGGGCCAGACCCCCACCCTAGCCCGCCTCGTTTCCTGGGTTTTGGCCAAGTAACTCCAAATTAGGGACAGTCCCTAATTTGTAGCTCCAAATAGGGGACTGTCCCTAATTTGGAGTAGGACCATTGGCGGAGGGAGGGGGCCCGGACGGCCCAGGGAAGGAGCGAGGGATTCCTTTATAAAGGAGGCATGAAGGTCTGGTTCGCGCTGCTATTGGCGGCGCCGGCGGCGGCTCAGTTCCGAACGGCCCCTATCAAGGCGCCCGTCTTGTCGCCCGGGCTCATGGCCCCGGCCCTCATAGCGCCCTCGCTCTCCGCCCCCGGGCCGACCGCGGCCCTGGCTAGGCCGATGACTCTGACGCCCACCTTGCCCTCCGCTCTGGCCATACCGGCGGCGCCCGCCGTCCGAGCACAGCCCGCCGCCGCGGCCGCCGCCGTCTTCGCCGCCCCCGCCTCGGCCGCCTCCGCGGTCAAGGAAGCCGCGCCGGAAGGCTCGGCCGAAGCGGCGAAATCCAAGCCCGCCGAAGCCGCCGCGCGCCTGGGCACACTCTTCGACGGCTCCGGCCTCAAGGCCGGCAAGCTGGCCGACGCGCTCGAAGCCCCCGCCGCCAAGGACGCGGTGGACCTCTCGCGGGTGCCGACCGACGCCACTCCCCACGTCAAAAGCGAGAAGAAGGCCGCGTCGCGGATGAAGGACGACCTCAAACAGATCGTGAAGTACCAGGAGATGCTCTTCGCGCGCGGCGAGCGCGCCGTGGTCCTCGTCTTTCAGGGCATGGACACCGGCGGCAAGGACGGCGTCATCAAGACCGTCGTCGGCGCGATGAACCCGCAGGGCGTCAAGGTCACCAGCTTCAAGAAGCCCACCAAGGAGGAGGCCGCCCAGCACTACCTCAAGCGCATCAAGGACGCGCTCCCCGTCCCCGGCGGCGTCGGGGTGTTCAACCGCTCGCACTACGAGGACATCGTGGTCCCGACCGTGCTCGGCACCCATAAGCCCGAAGAGATCGAGCTCCGCTACGACGAGATCAACGAGTTCGAGAAGGCCCTGGCCGAGAAAGGCGTGCTCGTCCTCAAGTTCTTCATGCACATCTCGAAGGCGGAGCAGAAGCGCCGCCTGCAGGACCGCCTCGACAACCCCGACAAGAACTGGAAGTTCTCGCCGGCGGACTTGGAGATGCGGAAGAAGTGGGACGGCTTCCAGAAGGCCTGGGGCAAGGTGATGGCGCGGACGAACACGCCCTGGGCGCCCTGGTACGTCATCCCCGCCGACAACAAGTGGTACCGCGACTACGCGGTGGGGCGCATCCTGCGCAAGACCTTGGACAAGCTGGGGCTCTCGTATCCCGCCGGCCCCGAACACCCCGAGAAGATCGTCATCCCAGACTGACGGACCGCGGCTTCTCCAACTCCACGACCTCGCAGTCCCCCTTCGTCCCGTCCTCGTAGACGAGGCACGCCAGGTCGGCGGATTTCCCCAGCGCGACCATCGGATGGTGCCAGGTGCCGGGGTGATACGAGATCCCCTGCGCCCCCTCCATCACGAAGGCGGCCAAGGTGGAGAGGTCGGGCTTCGCGCCGCCTTTCGCGACGACGACGAGGCACTTCCCCGCCCCGGGGAGCGGCAAGAAGACCTGGGTGGATTTCGCATGCCGCTCCAGGAGCTTCACCGGAAACGCATCTCCGCGAAAGGGTTTGCAGCGGAACACGCAGAGGTTGGCCTTGGCCCGCGCGCGCTTGTTCACGAGCGGCGCCAGCCAGTCCCAGCGCCGCGCGGTCCCCATGTTGGCGTCCTTGGCCCCGCCCGCGGCCGCGATGACCCGCCCGTAGGGGGCGTAAGCCTTCGGGGCGAGACGGCGCGCCCTCATCACGAGCCCCGGTAGGTCGAGTAGCCGAACGGGCTCAGCAAGAGCGGCACGTGGTGGTGCCCGCCGGGCGAGCGCAGCTCGAAGACCACCGGGACCGTCGGGA
>SCTT01000033.1 GCA_004322435.1 bacterium | reverse complement strand
CGGGGCCGGGGGCCTGATTGGGCTTCCTCAACCCCTCCGCGCTGTGGCTGCTGCCGCTGGCCGCGGGCCCGCTCGTGCTGCACCTGATGTCGCCGCGCCTCGCGCAGCAAGGTCAGGTCCGAGAAGAGCACGCGCCGCGCGCGGCGCGCCGACATCAGGTGCAGCACGAGCGGGCCCGCGGCCAGCGGCAGCAGCCACAGCGCGGAGGGGTTGAGGAAGCCCAATCAGGCCCCCGGCCCCGAGGCGGGGCCCCGCCCCGCGACGAGCCGCGCCAGGGCCGCCTCCCAGGGGGAGTCGGTGTAGAAGACCTCGTGGCGCGCGCCCAGGCGGTGGAACGAGGCCGTGTAGAGGCGCTGCTGGCGCTCGAAGGCCTCGCGGTAAGCGGCGCGGACGAGCGAGCCTTCGACCCGCAGTTCGGAGCCGTCCTCGAGGCTCTCGACGGCGAGCGGCCCGTCGAGGCCGAAGTCGCGCTCCTCGGGGTCCAAGACCTGCAGCGCGTAGACGCGGTGGCGGCGCGCGCGGAACGCGCGCACCGTCTCGATGACGCGCGCGGAGTCTCCCAAGAGGTCCGAGACGAGGATGATGAGCGAGGACCGGGGCAGCCCTTCCGCGACCCGGGCCAGCACGCCGCCCAGGTCCGTCTCTCCGCCGGGCACGGCCGCCGCGAGGCGCTCGTCCATCAGCTCCAGGTGCTCGCGGCTGCGGCGGGGGGGGATGAAGTCGCGCGCGGCGGTGTCGAAGGTGACCAGGCCCGCCGAGTCGCCCTGCTCGGCGACGAGCCACGCCGCGCACAGCGCCAGCCGGCGCGCCGCCTCCCACTTGGTCTCGGGACCGCGGCCGCGGTAGCCCATCGAGCCCGAGGCGTCCGCCAGCACGTACGTCTTGAGGCTCTTCTCCTCGTGGTTGTCCTTCACGTAGAGCCGGTCGGTGCGCGCGTACACCTTCCAGTCGATGGCCTTGAGCTCGTCGCCGGGGGCGTACGCGCGGTGTTCGGCGAACTCGGAGGAGAAGCCGCGGCGGGCGGAGCGGTGGAGGCCGCCCAGGTGGCCCTCGGCGCGGTGGCGGCGCAGGTCGAAACGCAGGGTCCTGAGCCGCGCCAGGACGAGCGGGTCGAGGAGCCTCACGGGACGCTAGCGCGCCAGGAGCTGGTCGATGACCTTGTCGGCCGTCACGCCCTCGGCCTCGGCCTGGAAGTTCAGGACCATGCGGTGGCGCAGGATGGGCTTGGCGAGGCGGCGCAGGTCCTCGCGGTCGGCGGCGAAGCGCCCGGAGAGGAGCGCGTGGGCCTTCGCGCCGAGGATGAGCGCCTGGCTCGCGCGCGGGCCGGCGCCCCAGGACACCCACTTCTTGACGAAGTCGGGGCTCCCGGCGTCGTGGGGCCGGGTCGCGCGCACCAGGGCCACCGCCTCCTCGACCACGCCGGCGGAGGCGGGGACCTTCCGCACGGTCTCCTGGAGCTTGAGGACCTCCGGGCCGGTCAGCGCCTTCTCGAGGGCCACGGACTTGGAGCCGGTCGTCTCGACGACGATGCGGTGCTCCTCCTCCTTCGAGGGGTAGTCGATGGAGATCTGCAGGAAGAACCGGTCGAGCTGGGCCTCGGGCAGCGGGTAGGTGCCCTCCTGCTCGATGGGGTTCTGCGTGGCCATCACGAAGAACGGGTCCGGCAGGGCCCGCGTCTGGCCCCCCGCGGTGACCTGGCGCTCCTGCATCGCCTGCAAGAGCGCCGCCTGGGTCTTCGGAGGGGTGCGGTTGATCTCGTCGGCGAGCACGAAGTTCGAGAACACCGGGCCCGGCTGGAACTTGAACACGCGCTGGCGCGTCGCCGGGTCCTCGTGGAGGATCTCGGAGCCCGTGATGTCCGAGGGCATCAGGTCGGGCGTGAACTGGATGCGCGAGAAGTGGAGGTCCAAGATGCGGGAGAGGCTCGAGAGGAGCAAGGTCTTCGCGAGGCCGGGCACGCCGACGAGCAGGCAGTGGCCCGAGGCGAACAGGGCGGTCAGCAGCTCCTCGATGACGGCGTCCTGGCCGATGATGATGCGCCCGAGCTGGGACTTGATGGAACCGTGCGCTTCGCGCAGGCGTTCGGCCAGGCGGACGTCCTCGTCGGTCTTCGTGCTCATGGGCCGATATTAACAAACAAGTAGTACCATGCGCCCATGCCCGCCGACGCCCCGGTGACCGACGGAAAACCCTACCCGCTGGGGGCCTCTTTGACCGCGGACGGCGTCAACTTCGCGCTCTACAGCCAGCACGCCGAAGAGGTGACGCTGGTCCTCTTCGACCGCGCCGACGGCCCGCCGACCCGCGAGGTCCGCCTGCCCTGCCGGACGCGCTACATCTGGCACGGGCGCCTGCCCGGCCTTAAGGCGGGCCAGCTCTACGGCTACCGGGTCCGCGGCCCGTTCCGGCCCGCGGACGGCCTGCGCTTCAACCCCCACAAGCTGCTCCTCGACCCCTACGCGAAGGCCCTGTCGCACAAGTTCGTCAACAAGGACAACCTGTTGCTGGCCTACGACCCTTCCGCCCCGGAGCGGGACCTCTCGCTCGACGTGCGCGACAACTCCCGCGTCGCGCCCAAGGCTGTGGTCGTCGACGACGCCTTCGACTGGCGGGGCGACCGGCCGCCGGATTTGCACCTCGACGAGCTCTTCGTCTACGAGGTCCACGCGAAGGGCTTCACGGCCGACCCCTCCTCCAAGGTGGAGCATCCCGGGACCTACCTGGGCTTCATCGGGAAGATCCCGCACTTAAAGCGCCTGGGCGTGAACGCCGTCGAGCTCCTGCCCGTCCACGAGTTCATGGTGGACGACTTCCTGAGCGAGCGCGGGCTCACGAACTACTGGGGCTACAACACCGCCGCGTTCTTCGCGCCGGAGCAGTCCTTCGCCGCCTCGCGCGCCCCCGGCGCGGCGGTGGGCGAGTTCAAGACCTTGGTGCGCGAGCTCCACAGGGCCGGCATCGAGGTCATCTTGGACGTCGTCTACAACCACACCGCGGAGGGTTCCGAGCTCGGCCCCACGCTCTCTCTGCGCGGCATCGACAACCCCTCCTACTACCGGCTCTGCGGGCCGCACGGCCAGGGCGGACGCCACTACATGAACTGGACCGGCTGCGGGAACTCGCTGGCGATGGGGAGCCCGGCCGCGCTGCGCCTCGTGATGGATTCGCTGCGCTACTGGGCCGAAGAGATGCATGTGGACGGCTTCCGCTTCGACCTGGCTTCGGTGCTGGGGCGCGAGTCGGGCGACTATTCCTCCGCCACCTCATTCTTCGACGCGGTCAGTCAGGACCCGGTCTTGAGCCGCCTGAAGCTCGTCGCCGAGCCCTGGGACCTGGGGACCTACCAGGTGGGGAACTTCCCGGTCGACTGGTCGGAGTGGAACGGGCGCTTCCGCGACTGCGCGCGCCGCTTCGTCAAAGGCGACGGCGGGCTCCTGCCGGAGCTCGGCCGGCGTCTCACCGGCTCCTCCGACCTCTACGGCGACGACGGGCGCGGCGCCTACAACAGCGTCAACTTCACCACCTGCCACGACGGCTTCACGCTGTGGGACCTGGTGTCCTACAACGGCAAGCGCAACGCGGCCAACGGCGAGGCCAACCGCGACGGCTCCGACGACAACCACTCCTGGGACTGCGGCGCCGACGGAGAGACCGCCGACGCGGGGGCCCTGGCCCTCCGGCGGCGGCTCGCGAAGAACCACATCTGCCACCTGCTCTTCTCCTGCGGGACGCCGATGCTCTTGGGCGGCGACGAGTTCTTGCGCACGCAGCGCGGCAACAACAACGCCTACTGCCAGGACAACGCGCTGTCCTGGTTCGACTGGACGCTCGCGGAGCGCAACGCCGACTTCACGGACTTCGTGCGCAAGGGCATCGCGCTGACCCGCCGCTACCCCATCCTGCAGAGCCGGCGGTTCCGGACCGGCGGCGACGCGGACGCCGACGGGGTCGCCGACCTGCATTGGTTCGGGGCGGACGGCGGCCCGGTCGCCTGGGACGACCCCGAGGGCCGCGCCCTGGCCTGGCAGCTCGACGGCCACGCGCCGGGGACGGACGGAAAGGACTACCGGCTCTTCTTCGTGACGAACGCCGCGCCGACGCTGCGGGCTCAGACCCTGCCGGACCCGGGGCCGGGCAAGAGATGGCGGCGCGTGGTGGACACGAGCCTCCCGGCCGGGGAGGACTTCGCGGAGGCGGGGGGCGAGACGCTCCTGTCCCCCGCGACGACTTATCTGGTCAACCCGCGCAGCTTCGTCGTCCTAGTCGCCAGCTAGCAGCCGGTGTCAGTGTTTCGGAACTTTCGGAAATCGGAACGTCGGCTCCGAAGCGCTCGTTTAGCCCCGTCGTCAGTCCCCGGCTTATCCCCAACTATCCCCGGGGAGACCTCGGACCTTACCAACCAGGGAGTTTGCCGTGTAAGGCGGAGCGATAATCCGAATTTGCCTCGCAGAGGGGACCCGCTTCGAGGATTCCCGTATGTGGAATCCTCGAAGCCACGCGCCCGAGGCGCGTAAACGGCTCCGGTCATGGGATCGTCGGCGGGTCGGCGGCCGTCAGTTCCGAAACTTCCGAAACACTGACACCGGATCAATACGTCGGCATCGACTTGTCGATGCGCTCGGCCCAGGCCAAGATGCCGCCGGCCACGTTGACGGCCTTCGCGTAGCCCTTCTCTTTGAGGAAGGCGACCGCGTTGGCCGAGCGGGCTCCCGAACGGCAGTGGACGTAGATCTCCGCGGCGGGGTCGAGCTCCGCGAAGCGTTTCGGCAGCTCGCCCAACGGGATGTGCTTGGTCCCGGGGATGCGGCAGATGTCGAGCTCATGGAGCTCGCGTACGTCGAGCACCACGACCCCGCCCGCCGCCATCCTGGCCTTGAGCTCCTCGACCGTCGCCTCGGCCGCCTTCGGGGCTCCGCGCCCGCCGGAACAGAAGAGCTCGTAGTCGATGAGCTCCGTGACGCTGGGGTTCGGCCCGCAGAGGCGGCACCGGGGGTCCTTGCGCAGGCTCAGGCGCTTAAACGACGCCTCGAGCGCGTCATAAAGGAGGAGCGTCCCCAAAAGCGGCTCGCCGACGCCGAGGAGGAGCTTGAGGGCCTCGGCCGCCTGCAGCGCGCCGACCACGCCGGGCAGCACGCCCAGCACGCCGCCCTCGGCGCAGGAGGGGACCAGGCCGGGCGCCGGCGGCTCGGGGAAGAGGCAGCGGTAGCACGGGCCCTTCTGCGTCCAGAACACCGAGACCTGGCCCTCGAAGCGGTAGATGCTCGCGTAGACGTCCGGGACCCCGGCCAGCGCGCAGGCGTCGTTGACCAGGTAGCGCGTCGCGAAGTTGTCGGCGCCGTCCACCACGACGTCGTAGCCGCGCACGACGTCGAGGGCGTTCTCCGAGGTGAGCCGCCCCGGGTGGAGCGACAAGGAGACCAGGGGGTTCAAGTCCGTCAGGCGGTCGGCGGCGGCTTCGACCTTGGGACGCCCCAAAGACGAGGTGCCGTAGAGCACCTGGCGCTGCAGGTTCGTCGCGTCGACGACGTCGAAGTCGGCCAGCCCCAGGCGCCCGACCCCGGCCGCGGCCAGATAGAGCGCCGCCGGCGAACCCAGGCCGCCCGCGCCGACCAACAGCACCTTCGCGCGCTTGAGCTTCTCCTGGCCTTCGACGCCCACCTCCGGCAGGGCGACGTGGCGGCTGTAGCGCGAGAGCTCCGCAGGGGTCAGCTCACCCATACGCCTCGATGGCCCGCGCGAAGCGCTCCAGGGCGGGGGGGCACTGCTTCAAAAACAGCGAGGGCTCGACGAGCTCGAGCTCCATGAGCATGAGCGTCCCGTCCTCGGCCCGCGCGACGTCCACGCGGGCGTAGAGGAGCCCCTGACGGCGGGGGGCGAGCACGCGCTCGACGAAGGCGCGCTCGTCGGCCTCCGGCGGCAGGGCCTCCGACACCGACTCGTCGCCACCGGCGAGCCGGGGGTTCTTGCGCACCGAATGCGTCAGCTCCCCGCCGACCCAGACGAGCGAGCGCTCGCCGTGGCCGTCCACCGAGGGCACGTAGGGCTGGACGAGCATGTCGCGCGCGGAGCAGGTCTCCCGCAGGAAGGCTTCGGCCTGGACCCGGTGGCCGGGGGGAAAGCGCTTCGTCGCGAACGAGGCCGCCCCGACGCGCGGCTTGACCACGAGGTCCTCCCAGGGGAGGCGGTCCAGAGCCGGCCAGGTCCCGCGGGAGACGTTCACCGTGGGGACGACGGGCACCCCGGCGGCGGAGAGCTCAAAGAGGTAGGACTTGTCGCAGTTCCAGGACATGACGTCGGCGGGGTTCGCGAGGCGGGTCGCGTCGCCGGCGCGCTTGAGCCAGGCGCGGAACCCGGGCAGGTCGTGGATGTAGTTCCACGTCGAACGCACGACCACGAGGTCGTAGGCCGCGGGGTCCGCCGCCGGGTCGTCCCAGGCGAGCATGTCGGCCGAGACCCCCAGCCCGCGGAGGGCGGCCAACAGCGGAGCCTCGTCGTGGTCGGGCTCGGGCAGGGCCTGGCAGGTGGCCAAAGCGACGCGCTTCACCCGCACACTCTATCGAAATTCCTACCATCTGGGGGATGCCCCGCCCCTTCAAGCCGTTCAACGACAGGCGCCCGCGCCGCCCGGAAGGCGGCGCCCCCGAGCGCACCTCGGGCCCCTGTTTCGCGCCCGGCGACCCGCCGCTCGAAGTCGCGTCTTTGCCCCTCGGCACGGACTTCCCGTTCGACGCCGCGCTGGCCCGGCGTCTCATCCGGCGCGAGGTGAACCCCAAGGAAGCCTTCACCGCGGCCGACGCCTCCGGGGACTTCTACCGCGTCAGCGTCAAAGAGCTGACCCCCGCCGGAGGGGTCGCCGTCCCCTACGAGAAGTGCGCGGTCTCGCCCGAGCCCGTCGTCGACATCACCTTGGCCTGCGCCGTCCTCTCGCGCCAGCGGATGCTCTTTGTGGCGCAAAAGGCGACCGAACTGGGCGTGACGACGCTCGTGCCGCTCTTCACGGAGTTCTCGGTCAAACCGGACGGCCTCGAGCACGAGAAGGCGCACGGCTGGCCCGGACAGGTCGTCCGAGCCGCGAAGCAGTGCCGCCGCAGCTCTTTGCCCGAGATCCGTCCCCCGATGACCCTCGACGCCTTCCTCGCCTCGCCGCTCGCGACGGCCGACCTGGCGCTGTGCCTCGACAACGTGGGCGGCGAGGCTCCGACGCCTCCCGCGGCCCCGGAGCGCGTGCTGCTGCTCGTCGGCCCCGAGGGGGGGTTCTCGGACGGGGAGCGCAAGAAGCTCGCCGGAAAGGCCCTGGGCTGGCAGCTCGGCGGGCGCGTGCTGCGCGCCGAGACGGCCGTCCTCGTGGGCCTGTGCGCCGTGCACCTCAACTGGGGCGACTACGCGTAGTTGACAGGCGGCGCCCGAGGGCGTTTAATGGCCGGGTCGGCCCCGGAGGCTCACCCATGAAGACCCTGCTCGCGCTGTCCTTCCTCGTCCTAGCCGTGCCCGCCTTCGCCGAGTCCGGCCCCTGCAAAGAAGACATGGAGCGCCTGTGCAAGGGCGTCGAGCACGGCGGCGGGGCCGTCAAGAAGTGCATGAAGGAGCACGAGGCCGAGCTCTCCGAGGGCTGCCGCGCGATGATCGGGAAGATGAAGGAGAAGGCCGCGGAGAAGAAGGACGCCGCCGAGGAAGCCTGCAAGGCCGACAAGGAGAAGTTCTGCAAGGACGTCGAGCCCGGCGAGGGCCGCATCATGAAGTGCCTCAAGGAGCACGACGCCGAGCTCTCCGAATCCTGCAAGGCCATGTCCGGCAAGATCAAGGAGAAGCACGAGAAGATGAAGGCCATGAAGGAGAAGGGCGAGGCCTGCAAGGCCGACAAGGAGAAGTTCTGCAAGGACGTCAAGCCGGGCGAAGGGCGCATCGTCGAGTGCCTGAAGGCGCACGAGGCGGAGCTCTCCGAGGGCTGCCGGAAGACGAAGGGCGAGAAGCACGAGAAGAAGGAGAAGCCCGCCGGCAAGGAGAAGGCCCCCGAGTCGAAGCAGGGCTAGGCGGGGCGCCGTCAGCGCCCGTGGCGGGCGCTGTCGAGCAGCTTCTTGAAGATCTCCGAGTTCACGATGACGATGAGGCTGCAGTCCGTCTCGATGCGCTCGGAGAAGATGTCCACCTGGCTGACGAGCAGCGTGTCGCGGCGGCCGTCGTAGCGGCCGAACGTGCGCGACAAGAGCTGCGCCTTGGGCCCCACGAGCACCTCGGGGGACTTGAGGATGATCATCACGTTGAACTCGTCGGCGATGACCGACAGCACGCTCTGCGCGATGTAGTTGGCGACCTCGCCGACCGTCAGCGTGATGAGGTCCGGCGTCTCCTTCATCCGCGCCGCGAAGGGCTTGATGACGGCCTTCGCGAGGGCGTTCGCGCCGCCCGCGGAGAAGGTGATGAGGAACTCGAGGGGCACGAGCGAGCTCGCCTGGAAGCTCGCCCCGACGCAGTCGCCCTTCTCGCGGCTGAAGGTCTGCAGCAGGCGCACCGGCTGGACCTCGCGGATGCTCGAGGACATGATGCCCCACTTGCCGCCCGCCAGCTTCTCGAGCCGCTCCATCGTGCGCATCACGCCGCGGCGCAGGAGGCCGTCGAGCAGCTCTCGGTCCTGGGGTTCAAGGCCCATCGGCTCAGTGTAGCCCGGAGGGCGCGTCCGCGCCAGCCCCGGGCAGGGGGTCACCCCCGCGCAGGTGGTCGGCGGTTCCCGCCAGACGCAGCGCCGTAGACAGCGGGCGGTAGCAGAAGCCCTCGGCGAGGGCGGCGACGGCTAGCCCCGCGAGCTGCCCCAGCGAAGGGTAGCGCGGATAGCAGGCCTCGCCCAGGATGACCCCCGCCACGGAGAGCGCCGCGCCGCCCGCGACGACGAGCCCGAAGAAGGACGCCGCGAACCCCCAGCCGCCGCGCAGCAGGCTCGCCGCGAAGAGGACGTAGCCGAGCGCCTCGAAGAGGACGCCCCAGCCCTCGAAGACGAACAGAAACGGCGCGGTGAAGCTGCCGAGCGCGCCGTAGCGCGTCTCGAAGAAGAGCCCCCGGCTCCGTCCCAGCGACCCGAGCAGGCCGCTCTGCCGGCGCCGCTTGCGCCGGGCCAGGGCCGCCAGCGTGTCGGGCAGCCGGCTCCAGCACACGGGCTCCGGGACGAACCGGACCGCGTACTCGCGCTCGCCGTCGTCGCGCAGGCGTCGGTGCAGGCGCAGCAGGAACTCCCAGTCCTCGCCGTCGGAGGCGGGGGGGAAGCCGCCCATCGCGACCACGAGGTCGCGCTCGTAGAGCGCGCAGGCCCCGGAAAGGCTCATCACGCCGTTGGCTCCCGAGAGCGCGTACGCCGGGGCGACGACGTCGCGGAAGGCTTCGACGGTCTGGAAGACCGGCCAGGGGTTCGTCCCCAGGCCCAGCGCCGCGAGCTTGCCCTTCTCAAAGCGGCCTCCGTTGGCGGCGCGCACCGCGCCGCCCACAGCCACCGGGCGCGCCGGGGCCTCGAGCATCTCGCGCACCAGGCGCAGCAGGGCGTCCGGCTCGAGCCGGTCCTCCGCGTCGACGGCCAGGAAATAGGGGTGCTGCGCGACGTTCAAAGCGGCGTTGAGCGCGTCGCCCCGGCCGCCGGGCTCCTTGTCGAGGACGGTCAACGTGTCGTAGGTCCGGGAGCCCAGCACGCCGCGCACGCGCCCGGTCTTAAGCGGCACGGCCTCCTCGGGCGGGACCGGGGCGAGCTTGAGCGCGGCCTTGAGCTCCGCCAGCGCCGCCTCCCCTTCGGCGACGACGACCACTTCGAAGCGCGGGTAGTTCATCTGCAAGAGGGCCGTCGCGGCTTCGACGACCCCGGTCGCGGCCGGGCCGGCCCGGACGAGCACCGAAACGGGGGGGACCAGCGGGTTTGAGAACAGCGCGCCCAGGTCAGGGTAGACGCGCTCGCGCGAGGCGCGCCGCGCCGCGCGGAAGGCGAAGAAGAAGAACGCGAGCTGGGCGGCGTTGAAGAGCGCGAAATAGAGGAGGACGGCCGGCTCGGCCGCCCGAGCGAAGGCGCTCATCCGGCGCCTCCCGGCTCGAGCGCGGCCTGGCGCAGCAGGTCCATCATCACGCGCGGCGGGAAGCTGGCGGGGAAACGGGCGACGAGGACCTGCACGCCGCGGCGCCCGGGAGGCCCGAAGCGGGGGAGCATCGCCGCCAGGCGCACGACCATCACGCGCGGCAGCGTGTAGGCGGCCGCGACGAACTGGGGGACCGCCGCCGGGTCCCCGATGTCGGCCAGGGCCTTGAGGGCCACCAGCCTCACGTCGAGGCTCTCGCTCTCGAAGGAGGACAGGATGGGGACGACGGCCTGCTTGGCGCGCAGGACCCCGAGCGCCTGCATCGCCGCGACGCGCTCGCCGCGGCTCGGGGAGCGCAGCGCCTTGAGGTTCCGCTCGAAGAGCCCCAGGCGCAGCGCCGCCTGGCGCAGGCGCTCGGCGGCCGGGCCGTCCGTGCGGCGCAGCACCCCGAACAGCGCGTCCTCGACGACGGCCCCGTCGCCGGCGATGCGGGAGCGGAGCGCGGACGCGAGCGCCTCGGCCTCCGCCTTTCCGAGCGCGGCTTGGATGCCTTCCTCGTAGGCCTTGCGACGGGCACGGCGGGCGTACGCGCGCGCGCCGTGGACGGCCGAGACCACGAGGACCCCCGCCAAAGACGTCAGCGCGCCCGCGAGGAGGGCGAGGCCGCCCGCGAGGACCAAGGTCCCGCTCGGCATCACGCCGCCAGCGCCCGCGCCGCGGCCGCCAGCGCCCCCGCCGACTTGAACCGCCGTCCCGGCTCCGGGGCCAGCGCGATGGCGAAGAGCTCGTCGGCGCCTTCGGGCAGCCCCGGCACGAGGCGCCGCGGGGGCGCCCAAGCCGACTCGCGCTTCTGGGCGAGGAAATTGGGGCCCACGAAGGGCAGCTCCCCGGTCAGCATCTCGTAGAAGCAGACCCCCAGCGCGAACACGTCGGCCGAACCCGAGAGCTCCCCGAGCTCCTGCTCGGGCGCCATGTAAGGGGGCGTGCCCCAGGAGGGTTGGCGGGTGAGGCGAGACACGGACTGCGCCGCCTGGTAGGACACGCTGAAGTCCGCCACTTTCACGGCGCCCGCTGACGTGAGCATGATGTTGGCGGGCTTCAAGTCCCGGTGGATGACCTTGTTCCCGTGGCAATAATCCACTGCGGCGGCGGCCCCCTCCAGGATACGCAACGCTTCGGCCCAGGGGAGGCGCCCGTCGCGCCCCAAGCGCTGGTCCAAGGTCCCGCCGTCGACGAACTCGAGCGCCAGATAGACCTGCCCCGCGTCGCGCTCGACGCCGTAGATGGCCACCATG
>SCTT01000296.1 GCA_004322435.1 bacterium | reverse complement strand
CTCGAGGCGCGCGCGCAGGAAGGGGAGGACCTTCCCCCACTGCGCGTCGTCTAGGAGCGGGAAGCTCAGCGCCATCGCGAGCAGGTTGAAGAAGGTGTAGTTGCCGGTGAGGATGACGAGCGCCATCAGGCCGTTCACCCCGAAGAACGCGGCCAGGCGCGGGCGGCGCGGCAGAAAGGCCGCGAACGGCAAGACGAGCTCCGCGAAGAACATCCCGCCGCAGCCGGCGCGCTGCAGCCAGGCGGGGAGCCAATGCGCGTACCAGGACAGCGCGTGCGGAAGAGGCTGGGTCTCGAAGTGGAACCGCAAAGCCGAGAGGTCCCACCAGACGGGATCTCCGCTCGCGAGCTTCACCGCGCCGGCGAGGAACATCAAGCGGAACCACAGCCAGCGCACCAACCAGAGCGGGACCCCGTCCGGCGCCCGCTCGGAGGCGAGCGTCGGGCGCAGGCCCCAGGGGGCGGCCAGGACCGCGAGGAAGCCGGCCTCGAGGAGCAGGACGTCCCATTGGAAGCCCAGGAAGACGCTGCCCACGGAGTAGACCGAGAGGTAGAGCACCCACAGCGCGGCGAGCCCGGCCGCCGGCGCGAAGCCGGCCAAAACGAGGAGCGAGACCGCCGCTCCCAGCCAGGGCGCCGCCGCGAGCGCGGCGTCCGAAGCCCCGGTGAGCCAAAAGAGCGAGGGCAGGTCGAGCCAGACCGTGCCGCCGAGGAGGCCGCGGGCCCGGGCGAGGAGCTCGGCGGCCGGCGCGATGCCCTTCGACCCCACCAGCCCGTCCCACTGCGCCGCGAAGGAAAGGAAGGCGGCGAGGTAGCAGAGCGCCATGCCCTTGAGAAAAAGCCAGCGGCCCAGATGGAAGGTCGACGGCGCATCCTCGTCTCCCCACAGCCAGCGGGTGACCTGCGACGCGGCGGCCCGGTTTCGGGCGACGGCGCCGTAGCAGGCCTCGCTGGCGGCGGCGAAAGGCGGGAAGCTCCGGTAGGCGGCCGAGGCCAGCGGGGCGGGCCAGGGGGCGTGCTCGAGGGCCTTGAAGACGCCGCGGGCCCCCTCGCTCACCGAGCCGTCTAAGTCGACGAACTGGACCGCGCGGTCAAAAGCCTCCGCGGGGATCTGCGGGAAGCGCTTCGCCGCCTCGGAGGAGGGCTCGTACCCGACCGCGTCGCCGGTCAGGTGCCGCCACCGCGAGACCCAGCGTTTGCAGAACCCGCAGCCGCCGTCGTAAACGAGCGTCGGCTTCATCGAGGCCTCAGCATACTTGAAACCGCAACACGTTACCAATATCCTGTCAGGATGCCGGACGAGCCGTCCCGGTTCTGGGTCTATGCCCAGGAGCACGTCGTCGGCCCCTACGGGGCCGACGAGCTCCCGCGACTGCCCGTCTTCGGGCCGGACCTGCCGCTGTGCCCCGAGGCCGCGCTCGGCACGACCGAGGAACGCTGGCGCCGCGCGGCCGACACACCCGGCCTGGCGCTGATGTTCCCCCCATCCTTCCGCACCCCCGAAGGGACCGAGCCCCCGAAGGTCGGCCCTTGGCCCCCGGACCCGACGCTCGAAGCCGTCGACCCGCTCGGGACGGCCCAGGCCCGGATGGACATCATCGACCGCTCGCTCGAGGCGACGCAGAAGCGCCTCGAGCTCCGCCGCGAGGCCTACGAGCGGCTCAAGCGGGAGCTCGCCGCCCGGCTCGCGCAGGCCGCCCAGCTCGAAGAGAAGATGCGGACGTTCGCGGCGCGCATGACCGGCTTCGTCTGGTCCAAGGGAGAGGCGGACCAGGCCCGCGCCGCCCTGATGATGTCCCAGATGCGCGCCGCCGAGCTCGAGGAGCAGCTCGGGCGCGTCGAGGAGCGGTTGAAGGACGCGGCCGCCCAGGCCGCCTCCGCCGGGACGGCCGCGGCCGCCGCCGCAGCCGCGGCCGCAGCCGCCGGCTCGGCCGCCGCCGAGGCCTCCGCAGAGGCCAGAAAGCGTCCCCGCGTCCAATCGGCCCCGACCGCGCCCCCCGCGGCGGAGCCCAAGGGACGTAAACGGCGCCCCCGCCGTGCCGCGCCGGACGGCGCCGACCCCCTGGGCCTGCCGCCCGCCACCGCCGTCGACGTCCCCGACTTCACGTGACCCGGGCGCTGCCCGCCGCCCTCTTCCTCTTCGCCGCCTACGTCTGCGCCTCCCCCCTGGTCGACCCCGACCTGTGGTGGCATCTGGCCGCCGGACGCGGCATCCTCGCCTCGGGGGCGCTCCCGCACGCCGAGGCCTGGTCTTGGACGCTCGCCGGCACCCCCTGGGTGGACTTCGAATGGCTGGCCCAGCTCGCCCTCGAGCTCGCGCGCCGGGCGAGCGGATTCTCGGGGCTCGTCGCGCTCAAGGCCGCTGCCTGCGCCCTGGCGGCACTCCTCGTGTACGACGCGGCCCGGCGCGAGGAGGCCTCCCCCGCCGCCGCCTTCCTCGGGGCCCTGCTGGCCCTGAGCGCCCTGCGCCTGCGCGCCCACGCGCGCCCCGAGCTCGCGACGCTCGTCTTCCTCCCCCTCTTCCTGCTCGCGGCGCGGGAACGGTGCCGCCGCCCGTTCCCGTTGTGGCCGCTGGCGGCTCTGACGGCCCTGTGGGCCAACCTCCACGGCGGCTGGCCTCTGGGGCCCGGCGTGCTGGCGCTGGCCGCCGCGGGGCGGGCCTGGCAGGTCTGGACGTTCGACCCCACGGCCCGGGCGCTGGCCCTCGCCGCCGTCGCTTGCGGGGCCGCCTCCTTCCTCAACCCCTACGGCTGGGGCGCCCACGCCGTCGTCCTCGCCCACCTGCGGCACCCGCCCGCGGCCGCCGGCCTCGAGGAGTGGATGAGCGAGGGCCTCCGCCATTTCCCCGCGTTCTGGCTCCTGCTCGCCGCCGCGGCGGGCCGCCTGGCGCTCGACGTACGGCAGAACCGCCGCGAGGCGCTCTTCTGGGTGGCCGTGCTCGCGCCGCTCGCCCTCCTCGGCTTGGGCGGCGCGCGCTTCGCCCCGCTCTTCTGCCTGGCCGCCCCGGCCTACGTCCTCTCCCGGAGCGCGGGGCTCCCTCCCGCCCCCGCTCTGCGCTTAGGGATGCCGCTGGCCGCCGCCGCGCTGGCGCTGGCCCTCGTAGGCCCGACCCGCCACCGCCGCTGGTCGGAGCCCGTGCGCTGGGACCTGACGCCGCGGGAGTCGCTCGAGTTCGTGGAGCGTGAGGGGATTTCGGGAAACCTCTTCAACGACTACGGCTTCGGCGGGTTCATCGCCTGGGCGTCTCAGGGGCGCCGCCCGGTCTACTACGACGGGCGCTACCTGTTCCAGGACCTCTTGGGAAGGGAGGACCTCTCGCAAGCGAACTATGCGGTCGTCCGCCACCGGCCGGTGTTGGACCGCCGGGAGTGGGCCCTCGTCTGGTTCGACGACGCCGCCGGGGTCTATCTGCGGCGCGTTCCGGAGAACGCGGCGGCCGTGGCGCGCCTCGAGTTCAAGCTGGCGGACCCCGCCGAGCCGGAGAAGATGCTGACGCTTCCCAAGGACTCGGTGCTCGCGGAGCTCGAGCGGCGGCCGTGCGCGCTGAGCAAGGCCCTCGCCGATTACGTCAGGAAGGGCTAGCCCCCCGAAAAGGCGAGAAGCCGGGGGGCTAGGCCCCGCCGGCTTCTTGCTTCAGCGTCGATACCATTGCGCGAGGTGGGACTTGAACCCACACGGGTTTCCCCACACGCCCCTCAAACGTGCGCGTCTGCCAGTTCCGCCACCCGCGCTTGGGTGTTCCTGCTACTTCTTTTCCGGAGCGGCCGGCTGAGCCGGAGCCGCCGGGGCGGGCATCGGAGCCGGGGCCCCCGCCTGAGCCGGGGCGCCCGCAGGAGCGGCGACCCGGCTGGTCACGCTGTTGAAGCCCGCGCGGCCCTGCAAGAGGGTAAGGAGCAGGGACGTCACGGCGAACGTGCCGGCCAGCCAACCCGTGAGCTTCTTCATGAAGCTCGAGCCCGAGGGCGTGGCGAAGAGCGAATCGCCGCCGCCGCCGAACACGTTGAAGCCCGCGCCGCGGCCGGCCTGGAGGAGGACCACGAGGATCATCATCAGGCAGGCGGTGATATGGACGGTCATCAACACGTAATACATGGCGGTTGGATTATAGCAGAATCAGCGCGAAAGCGCTTTCAGGCCGGGGAGGAGCTTCCCCTCGAGGAGCTCGAGGCTCGCGCCGCCGCCCGTGGAGCAATGGGTCATCTTCGGGGCCAGGCCGGTCTGCGCCAGCACCGCCAGGGAGTCGCCGCCGCCCACGACCGTCGTCGTGCCGGCCGCCGTCGCCGCCGCCATGGCCTCGGCCACCGCCTTGGAGCCCGCCGCGAACGCGGGCATCTCGAAGACGCCCATCGGGCCGTTCCAGAACACCGTCTTGGCCGTCTTCAAGCGCCCCGCGAAGAGTTCGCGGGTGCGCGGGCCGACGTCGAGGCCCATCAGGCCCTCGGGGACTTCCTGGGCCGGCGTGACGGTCGCCGGGGAGTCCGCCTTGAACTCGGGGGCCGCGACGTGGTCCGAGGGCAGCAGGACCTCGACCCCGCGCTTGCGGGCCTCGTCGAGGATGGCGCGGGCGTCGTCGAGGCGCTCGGCCTCCAAAAGAGACTTGCCGATGCCGATGCCCTGGGCCTTGAGGAACGTGAAAGCCATGCCGCCGCCGATGAGGAGGGTGTCCACCTTCTCGAGGAGCTTCTGCACGACGATGAGCTTGTCGGAGACCTTGGCCCCGCCCAGGATGGCGACGTACGGGTGCTCGGGCTTCTCGGCCACCTTGGTGAGGAACTCGAGCTCGCGGGCCACCAGGCCGCCGATGGCGCCGGGCAAAAGCTCCGCGACGCCGGCGGTGGAGGCGTGCGCGCGGTGGAGGGCCCCGAAGGCCTCCTGGACGAACACGTCGCCGTGGGCGGCCAGCTTGCCGGCGAAGGCGGGGTCGTTGGCCTCCTCCTCGGCGTGGAAGCGCAGGTTTTCGAGCAGGAGGACGTCGCCGGGCGCCAGGGACGCCACGGCCGCGTCGGCGACGGGGCCGACGCAGTCCTCGGCGAACTTGACGGGCCGGCCGAGGATGGCCTCGAGGGCTTTCGCCGCCGGCTTCAAGGAATACTTGGGATTCGGTTTGCCTTTAGGGCGGCCCAGGTGGGCGATGAGGACGGTCCGGCACCCGGCCGCGACGAGCTTCTTCAAGGTCGGCAGCGTTTCCCGGATGCGCGTGTCGTCGGTGACCCGCTCGCCGTCGAGCGGCACGTTGTAGTCCACGCGGGCGAGGACGCGCTTGCCCTTGTAGTCGAGCTGGTCGAGCGTCTTGAGCTTCAGGGTCGCGGTGGTCATCAGAAGATCCTCTTTCCGAGCGCGGACTGGATGAGCTCGGAGGCCAAAGCGGCGGTCTGGTTGTGGACGTCTTCCAAGGGGTTCACCTCGACCATGTCGAGGGCGCAGAGGGTCTCGGAGTCGGCGACCATCTCGCACAGCAGGTGCGACTCGCGGTAAGTGAGGCCGCCGCGCATCGGCGTGCCGGTGCCGCCGGCCACCGAGGGGTCGGCCGCGTCGACGTCGAAGCTCACGTGGATGCCCGCGGTGTGGTCGGAGGCCTGCTCGATGGCCTTCTGGGCGACCCAGGCCATCCCGTAACGGTCGACTTCCTTCATCGTGAAGACCGTGACGCCGGACTCGCGCAGGTTCTTCTTCTCATTTGCGTCAAGGTCGCGGATGCCGACGAGGACGACGTTGCGCGCCTTGACCTTGGCGCCCTTGTAGCCGATGGAGCTCAGTTCCTTGTCGCCCAGGCCCAAGAGGTGCGCGACCGGCATGCCGTGGATGTTCCCGGAGGGCGAGGTGGCGGGCGTGTTGATGTCGCCGTGGGCGTCCACCCAGATGAGGCCGATGTTCTGCTTCTTCTGGGCGTAGTACTTGGCCGTGCCCGCGACAGAGCCCAGCGCCAGCGCGTGGTCGCCGCCGAGGACCACGGGCAGACGGCCTTCCTTATGGACGGCGTAGACCTCGTCGCAGAGGTCCGTGCAGGCCTTGAGGATGGGCGCCTTGTAGCGCAGCTTCGCCGAGCCGGGCTTGGCCGGGCGGTCCGGGATGTCGACGTCCCCCCGGTCCTCGACGTCGAGCGACAGGCGCTCGAGGGCGGGCACCAGCTCGGCGCGGCGGATGGCGTCGGGGCCGCCCGACGCGCCGAGCTTGGAGGCGCCGAGGTCCATCGGGACCCCGACGACCGAGACCTTCCGGACGCCCGCCGGCACGGAGGAGCCTTAGGCCCGGACCGGCATCTTCTTGCCGATGAAGGCGGCAAGGTCCACGACGCGGTTCGAGTAGCCCCACTCGTTGTCGTACCAGCCGAACACCTTCACGAGGGTGCCCTCCATCACGTCGGTCATCGTCGCGTCGAAGATGGACGAGGACGGGTTGCCCTGGTAGTCCTTGGAGACCAGCGGCAGGTCGGAGTACTCGAGGATGCCCTTGAGGGGGCCGGCCGCCGCGTCCTTGAAGGCCTTGTTGACCTCTTCCTTGGTCGTCGCCTTGTCGACGACGACGGAGAAGTCGACCAGGGAGACGTCCGGCGTCGGGACGCGGACGGACACGCCGGTCAGCTTCCCCTTGAGCTCCGGGACCACGAGGCCGATGGCCTTCGCGGCGCCGGTCGAGGACGGGATCATGCTGACGCCGGCCGCGCGGGCGCGGCGCAGGTCCTTGTGCGCGAAGTCGAGGACGACCTGGTCGTTGGTGTAGGAGTGGATGGTGGTCATGATGCCGTACTTCACCTTGAACTTCTCGTGAAGGACCTTCACGAGGGGCGCCAGGCAGTTCGTGGTGCAGGAGGCGTTCGAGATGATGTTGTGCTTGGCGGCGTCGTACTTGTCGACGTTGATGCCCATGCAGACGGTGATGTCTTCGCCCTTCGCGGGGGCCGAGATGATGACCTTGGACGCGCCGGCCTCGATGTGCCCCTTGGCCTTGTCGGCCTCGGTGAAGCGGCCGGTGGACTCGATGACGAGCTCGACGCCCAGCGCCTTCCAGGGGAGCTTCGCGGGCTCCTTCTCGGCGACGACCTTCACGCGATGGCCGTCGATGACGAGGTCGTTGCCCTGGGCTTCCACGGTGCCCTGGTACTGGCCGAACGTCGAGTCGTACTTGAAGAGGTGGGCCAGGGTCGCCGCGTCGGTCAAGTCGTTGACGGCGACGATCTCGAAGTCCGACTGCTTGCGCGAGAAAGCCGCGCGCGCGACGAGACGCCCGATGCGCCCGAAACCGTTGATGCCGACTTTGATGGCCATGGAGTTCACCCTCTCAGGACGACCTAAGGCTATCCTAGGAAATCGGGAAGCCTCCGGCTAGCGAATCCCGATTGACCGGGGTCAACTACAAATTAGGGACAGTCCCCTATCTGTAGTACCTCTTCGAATGCCGCAACTTCGGAGCCTCGGTCGTCCGTGTTCAACCGCTGACGGCGCCCTTTACGAACCAGAGCCCAACGACGGCCGCTCCCGCGAGGCCCGCCAGACCCGAGTAATCCGCGCGCTCGGGTGGCGGCACTCGGCGCCAATCGTTGCGGGCCTTCCCCGACGCCCTCGCCAAGACCACGAAGGTATGGGCAT
>SCTT01000295.1 GCA_004322435.1 bacterium | reverse complement strand
CCACGAGCTCGATGAAGAAGTCCCCCTTGGCCGTGCTGTGGGCCCGGAAGGCGACCGTGCTGCGGGCGACGGGGAAGTTCATCGTCAGCGCGCTGGCGTACGTCCCGATGGGGGTCGGCGAGAATGTGAGCTCCGGCGCCGCCACGAACGTGCCCGTCGCGTAGTCGTAGCGCTTGGCCCTGAGCTCGAAGGCCTTGGTCGCGTTCATCGCCACGCGGTTGCCGCAGCCGTCGACCGCCTCGAGCAGCAGCTTCTGCGAGGTCGTGCCCTGCATCAGGCCGATGGAGCCGTCCGTCGGGCGGACCGACGCCGCTTGGCCGGGGCCCAGCTGGGCGGCCGGCGCCCCGCTGTGGAGCTGCGACGGCGGCACGGTCCCGGTCGAAGCGCTGCCGGCGAAGAAGGCCAGGTCGTAGGCGAAGCAGGGGACGGGCACGTTCTGATAGGTCATCTGCACCGTCGCCCCGGCGTAGAGCGGCGTGCTGCTGAGGACCCGGAGCTCGGCGGCCGGCTGCCCGTCGGGGACGGAGAGCGCGACGAGCGCCGTGCCCATGCCGGCCGGATTCGTCACGGCGCGGGTCGAGACGTAGCCGAGGGCCGAGCCGTCCCCGTCCTGCGGGAGCGGGAAGCCGGACGGCACGCCGAAGACCACCGCGCCGCCCTGGCGGATGCCTCGCCCTTCGGCGACATAGGTGAACGTGACCGAGCGGATGAACCCTCCGGCCGACAGCGCCGTGGGCGCCACGGAGACGACGCCCTCGCCGGAAGGCTCGGTCTGGCCGAACTTGAGGCCGGGGTCGCGGAGCTCGAAGTCGACGCCGGAGACGACGCCGCTGGAAGGCACGAAGACGGGCTCGGCGCCCTGGCCGCGGGGCCCGTAGAGCCCCTGCGGTTCGTCGGGGCTCGGGACGAAGTCGGAGTTCAAGTCCAAGAAGGCCCGGACGACGTAAGGCTGGCCGCCGGCGACGCTCAGGTCGTAGGGGCCGACCCCGGTCGGGATGGTGCGCACGGCCAGCGGAGCGCCGGAGAAGGAGGCGTCGGCCCAGAACTCGACCCGCAGGACGCCGGTCTCCGAGCCGCTGTAGCCGATGACGCCCGTGACCTGCCCCTCGTTGCCGGCGTAGGCCGCCGAGGAGGCCTGGATGACGAGCGCCAGCCCGGCCGCGTCCTGCCCGTTGTTGAGGAAGATGGGGGAGGCCACCGGCGGGGCGGTGGAGAAGACGCCGAAGTCCTCGCCGTCGTCGGGATGCTCGTTGTTGTTGACGTCCACGAACGCGCCCATGTAGTAGCTGGCGCCCGAGGCGAGGCCCGTGAACGCGAACGGGCCGGGGCCGGGGAGCTCGCGCTGGTCCACGAAGGCCCCGAGGACGTCGAAGTCCGGGTTGTTGAAGAGGGCCACGCGCACCCGGCCGCCCTGGGAGCCCGAGTACAGCACGTCGCCCGAGATGCCGCCGAGCGCTCCGCCGGAGTTCTGGAGCTTGAGCTGAGCCGGGCCCGACACGCCCCCGGAGAAGAAGGCGGCGACGACCGTGAAGTCGCCCGAGTCCGGCAGGGTCGCGACGAGGCGCGCGTCGCCCTGCTTGTCGCCGCCTTCGTCGGCTTCGGCGAGCGGCTCGCCGTGGGGGCCGTACAGGTAGAGGTAGTCGTCTTCGCCCGCGCTCATCCGCACGTCGAGGAGCTGGCCGCGGGTGCCGTGGAAGGAGAACGCCTTCTGGGACGCCAGGCTCCGGGCCGCCTCATGCGAGCGGCAGTCGGCGGGTCCGAGGTCGAAGGCGTTGACCGCCCCCGGCGTCAGGTCGAGCGGGGCCCGGTCGCAGAGGTCGAGGTCCGCGCCGGCGGTCGGCCCGCTGACGAAGGCGCCCAGGGAGTCGCCGGCGCCCAGCGGCTCGAAGCCCTCGGGGCTGCCGTTCCCGTTGCGGTCGAGGAAGCCGCGGACCCAGTACTGGCCGTCCGGCACGCCTGAGAACGTGAACGCGAACGGCGCCGCCGTGAAGGCGAATGTGCTGATGCGGGCGGGCGTCGTCTGGTCCTGGAACAGCACCAGCGTCAGGGTCCCGGACGAGTAGGCCCCGCGGTACTGCGCCGTCCCGCTCAGGCTGGAAAGGCCCGACGGTCCGCCCGAGCCGGGGTCGGTCAGCGTCCCCGTCAGTCCCGTGACCGCCGGCTGGTCGGCGGTGACGACGACCTCCGCGCCGCCGTCGAGCATCCCCGAGGCCTCGTAGGCCGCCTCATAGTCCCCGTTGACGTTCGAGTCCTTGAAGGCGCGCAGGTAGTAGGAATCCGCCGGCATGTTCTCGAAACGGAACGACATCGGGCCGAACGACCCCGAAGCGGCGGTGGACCGCGCCGGGGAGCCCGCGAAGGTGCTCGTCGTGAAGGCCTGCAGGATCACGGGGCCGGGCTGCGCGCCGGAGTACGTGACGACGCCTTCAAGCGACCCGACGTGGCCGGTCACGCCGCCGGAGCCGGCGTCGTAGACCACGATGTCCTGTCCGCCCGCCGCGGTGACGGTGCTGGCCAGGACGACCGGCGTCTGGCGGAAGAACGAGGGCTCGCCGTAGTCCGAGCGCTGGCTGCCGTTCGAGTCCACGAAGGCGTAGAGCGAGAAGGTCCCCGAGCTCAGGTAGCCGACCGTGTAGGCGTAGGTCGAGACCCCGGGGACGCGCTCGATGAGGGCGGAGCCGAAGCTCCCCTGGTCGTGCCCTGTCGACTGCTTGCTCGCCTGCACGACCAGCGGGCCCGTGACCGAGCCGAAGTAGCTCACCGTCCCCGAGATCGAGGCGCGCGACGGGTCGCTCACCGCGAACGCGACGCCCACCGAGCTCGAGTTGGGGACGTAGACCTGGGGCCCCTCGCCGGTGGAGGGCTCGCGCAGGCCGCTGCCTTCGTCGATGGTGCCGTTGCCGTTCACGTCGATGAACGCGCCGAGGTAGTAGGTCGTCCCCCCCTGCAGGCCGGACTTGGAGAAATACCCCGTGGCGGCCTGGGTCAGGTAATAGGGGATGAAGTTGAAGTTCCGGTCGGAGGCGAAGCCGATGAAGAGCGTGCCGGTGGAGGCGCCGGAGTAGCTGACCGTGCCGAAGACGACCGATGTGCCCGCGGTGCCGGTGCCCGGGTCGCGGACGTTGAGGGTCACGGTGCTCACCGCGCTGGCCTCGACGCTGACCGGCTCCGAGGAGCCTTTGGCCTCGAGCGCGTCGCCGCGGCTGTTCCCGTTGCCGTCCACGTAGCCCAGCACGACGTAGTCCGTGGCCGGCGGGACGAAGTCCAGCGTGTAGGGCCCGGCGGCGGCCAAGGTCGTGAACTGCACGACGTCCAAGTCCGAGCAGTCGGAGCAGTAGCGGCGCCCGATCTCGACGCGGATGGTCCCGGGCTGGCTGCCGGTGCGCAGCACCTGGCCGACGACGCGCCCGGTGGCCGGGTCGGCCAGCGCGACGGCGGCGTCCGCGGCGGAGGCGGCCCCGCCCGCGATCTCGATGGCCGTGGGGGACGATTCGCTCAAGCCGTACGCCCCCGAGGGCTCGCCCAGGTCCTGCGTCGAGTTGCCGTTCCGGTCCCGGAAAGCGCGCAGGTAGTAGGTCCCGTCCGGCAGCCCGCCGATGCTGAACGGGCCGGGGGCGGGGATGCTCGTCACGAGGAAGGGCGAGACGTTGTCGCCCGACTGGCGGTCGAAGAGCTGGAGCCAGACGGACCCCGCGGCGGAACCCGTGTAGGACACGTGGCCGGCGATCTGCCCGTTGAACCCGCCGACGGCGTCCATCGTCAGCTCGAAGTTTCCGGTCTCGCCCTGATAGAACGAGGTGGGCTCCACGATCCAGAGCCCCCCTTCGTTCACGACGAACTCGGCCGAAGCGTAGCCGGGCGTGTTGTCCCGCGCCACGACCTGGCCCTGGGGCCCGAGCACGATGAGCTCGCCGTCGAACCCGTCGGTGAAGAGGCTCACCTGGAGGCGCGTGCCGAGGGCGATGGTGCCCGCGCCGCCGCCGCCCGCGCGGAAGGTCCGCAGGGCGGTGAAGTTGCCCGGGCCTTTGTCGAGCGCCGGGCAGCCGTCCAAGGCGATCTGCCCGGTGCTCGGCACCCCTAAGGACAGCGCAGTGCGGCCGCAGATGGTGACCGTCCGGCCGGGGATGGAGTTGCCGTTGGCGACCGTCAGCGGGAAGGGGGCGCTCAGGCCGCCGTGCGTGCCGGAAGGCTCCACCGAGGCCTGCTGCTGGTTGTCCCCGTTGACATCCTGGAACCCGCGCAGGTAGTAGACCCCGTCGGGGAGCCCGGGGAAGCTGAAGTCGGCCAAGGTGCTCTCGGCGAGGAACGGGTCCTGGCGCCGCGGGCCGGTCGACAGGCGCACCCGGAAGGCGCCGACGCCCGCGGCGGAGAAGGTGCTGATCGAGCCGGAGATGGTGCCGCCGACGGCCGGGCGCGCCGCCAAAGCGCCCGAGGGGATGCTCTCGTTGGCCCCCACGTCCACCGCCCGGACCCGGTAGATGTTGTCGAGACCGCCGACGGGCGCGGCGTCCGTGAAGAAGGCCGTGGTGACGGTCCCGGTGACCCCGAACACGGTGCCGGCGCTCAGCGTATTGAAGTTGGCCGAGCCGGAGGTCGTGCGCTGCACGCGGTAGCCGGCCAGGTCCACGGCCGTCACCGGGTTCCAGGTCAAATCGACCTTGCCGAACG
>SCTT01000294.1 GCA_004322435.1 bacterium | reverse complement strand
GCGAGGAAGGCGTCGACGAACCAGTAGGCCGCGCCGCCCGCGGCCCCCCACCAGGCCCAAGCCCCCAGTCCCCCCGAAAGCGCCAGCGGCGCGAGGCCCAAGAGCGGCCCGAACAGCCACGCCGCGGGGAGGAGCCGCTCTTCGGCGCCGAGCAGGGCCGCCGCGCCGGCGCGGCCCGCGCCGAGGGCCGCGCCGAAGACCAGCCACTGTCCCGCCTGGGCCGCCAGCGCCGCGGGGGACCCGGCGCGGGCGGCGGCCCAGACGGCCGCGGCGGACAGGAGCCAGAGCACGCGCCGGCCGACGAGGCGCCCGACGACGTCCCAGACGAGGAAGAACCCCAGGGCCGCCCAGGGGCCGCCGCCCCGGCCCGTCAGGCTCAGGGCGGACGCGCCCGCCAAGGCCATCGCGGCGGCGTCGAGGACGGCCGCGGCGGCCCGCCCCGGCTCCGCGCGCAGCGAACGCCACCCGCCCGCGAGCGCCGCGGTCCCGTCGGCGGCCAGCCGCGCCTGACGCGCGCGCGCGTAGTCGCGGACATACTCCCAGCCGAGCTGCCGCAGGAACCCCGCGTCGTGGCGCAAACGGCTGTGCCAGAGCCAGGCGAGGCCCGCGGCCAGGAAGACCGCCGCCGCGGGCAGGAACACGTTCATCAGCAAGGCCACCGCGAGCCGGACCCCGCCGACGGAGAGCGACGGCTCGGCGAGCGGCAAAAGCCACGCGAGCAAGATGAAGAGCTTGGCGTCCCCCGCCGGCCAGACCCCGGCTCGCCACAGCCCCAACCCCGCCGCCGCCGCGGCCGCCGCGTGCGCCGCCAGCCCCCGGTGCCAGAGCCAGGGCAGGCCGACCCCCGAGGAGAGGGCGGTGTGCAGGGCCAGCGTCGCCCAGCCGCCCAAAACCAGCGCCGCCATCGCGCCGAGCGCCGCGTTCGGGACCCGGCGGCTGCGCCGGTCCTCGCGCACGATGACGGCGGCGCAGGAGAGTCCGCCCAGCCAGGCCCCCGCGCGCACCGCCTCGGGCACGCTCACGGCCGGAACTCCCCGCAGCCGGCGACCCGGGCGTAGCTCTTGTGGATGCCCACGCAGGCGGCCCGCCGCCGGCAGCCGCGGCACGCCAAGGAGAAGACGACCTTCGCGTCGTCCAAGGTCTTCGCCGCCAACGGGCGCAGCCTGGGCCCGAGCACGCACACCGGGAAGTGGTAGAGCGACAGGGGTCCAGCCTTCGACAACGCGGGCGCGAGGTCCTCGAGGACCGTCGCCGCCTCCGTCAGTCTCAGGCCGAGGGCCTCCGGCGAGGCGAGGGCCCGCCCCTCGAACTCGGGGAAGAGCACGGCGAGGCCGGAGAGGCCCGGCAGCTTCTCTGCCATCTTCGCCGCCAAGGGCCCCAGCCGCCCGAGCGTCTCGCGGGTGAGCACGTAGCGCGCGCTCACGCGCTGGCCGGGCCGGCGCAGGCACAGGAGGTTCAGCGCCCCGGCGAAGGACCGCTCAAGGCCGTCTTCGGGGCCCGAGAGGTTCACCGCGGCCTCGAAGGGCGCGCCGGCCGCCTCGAGGACTCTCTTCGCGAAGGATGCGTCGGCCAAGCGCCGGCCGTGCGTCAGGAGGCGCACCAGGACGCCCGGGAACTGCCGGCGCACCGCGGCCAAGAGCGGAAGGATGCGCGGATGCAAGGTCGGCTCGCCGCCGGTCAGCGTCACGTTGTCGCGCGCCGCGTCGAACTTATGGAAGCGCTCGAGGCCCGCCTTCCAGCGCGTCAGCCGCCGCACGAGGGAGGGCAGCGAGTGCTCGGCCAGCGGGCGGCGGTACTCGCCCGCCGGGTTCGAACAGAACGCGCAGGCGACGTCGCAGGCCGGCCACACCGCCACGTCAGCCATAGACGGGCTCCAGCTCGGCGCCCCCGTAGCGCTCGGCGTAGGGCTTCCAGAGCCCCTCGCACTGCGGCTCGAGGCGACAGCCGGCGCAGCGCGCGGGGCGCACGCGGGCGCTCTCGCGCCGCGACCCGGCCACGTCGGGGTTCTCGAAGTCCGGCGCCCAGTGGGCCACGCCCGAGAAGGCGCGCGCTTCGCGCAGCTCGCTGACCTGCCCCAGCCAATCCCTGAAGAGGCACAGCGGCACGTAGCGCACGCACCACTCCGACGTCCCGGCGTCGCGGCCGGCCGCCAGCGCCGCGCGCATCGCCGGCGCCGCCTCCGAGAGGCGCGGCACCCAGCGGTCCATGTCGTCGGCGGCGCCCCCCACCGTGGGGTCCACGAAGATGAACTCGGCCTGGCGCAGGCCGAAGCTCAGCAGGAGCCGCGCGATGGAGGCGAGGGCCGGCACGTTCGGGCGCACCACCGCGGTGTTGGCCGAGAGACGGCCGACGCCGGCCTCTTGGAGGGCCGCGACCCCGGCGAGCAGCGCCTTGAACGCCCCCGGGGAGTCGACGAGCCCGTCATGGAGCTCCTCGGTGTCCCCATGCAGCGACACCATCGCGTCGGTCAGGCCCGCCTCGACCGCGTTGCGCGCGAAGCCCGGCCGGGCGAAGAGCCGCCCGTTGGTCGCCACCGCGACGCGCGAGAACCCCAGCCCGCGCGCCAGAGCCAGGAGATCCAAGAAGTCCCGGCGGATGCTGACCTCCCCGCCGACGAACTCGACGTAGTCGGCGCCCCCGCGCCGCGCCGCGGCCAGCGCGACGGCGACCTCGCGCAGCGTCCGGGGCGGCAGAGTCCGGCGGTTCAAGTGCACGCAGAAGCCGCAGCGGTTGTTGCAGGCGTAGCCGGTGAAGGCGACGAACTTCCTCATGCGCGCACCGGGAGGAACTCGCCGAAGCCGTAGAGCTCCGGGTACTCGTGCCAGGGCCCCTCGCAGGCGGCGCCGAAGGCGCACTCCCCGCAGGCGGGCCCCTTGCGCTTCTGCACCTCGACGCGCTCGCGCGTGAAGTCGTCGCAGGTCGTCCCGTCGGCGTGGAAGATGGTCATCACCGGCATCACCCGCTCCGCCGCGCAGTCCTCGTAGCCGCGCAGCAGGCACAACGGCACGCCCTCGGTGAAGCAACGCGCCCCGCCCGCGCGCCCGGCGTCGACGGCCTTGAGCATCCAGGGCACCGCGTCGGCCTTGCGCGGCACGAGCCAGGAGGCGTTGGCGGCCGCCTGCCCGACGATGTGGACGAAGGCGAACTGGATGTGGCGCACGCCCGCCGCGGCCAGCCGGGAGGCCAGCGCGGGGAGGTCCGTGAAGTTGCGGCTCGTGACGACCGTGTTCGTGAGCACGTACTGCCCGAGGCCCAAGAGGTTCTCGATGCCCGCCCAGGTCTTCTCGAAGCTCCCGGGGGCGTCCGTGAGGAAGTCGTGCAGGCCCGCGGTGGAGCCGTGGAGCGACGGCGCGAACTCGTTGGCCCCGGCGCGGATGAGCTCGCGGCAGTAGGCGGGGTCGGCGAAGCGGCGGCCGTTGGTCTGCACCTGGATGCGGCGGTACCCGAACAGGCGCGCGCAGCGCACGAGGGCGGGCAGCCACGGATAGAGCGTCGGCTCGCCGCCGGTAAAGACGACATACTCCGAGCGCGCGCGCCCTTCGCGCAGCGCGGCGGTCAGCTCCTTGGAGGATTTGGGTTTCGGGAAGCGCCGGCGCAGGTCGCCCTGCACGCAGAAATGGCACTGGCGCTCGCAGGCGTAGCCGAGCTTGAGGTCGATCTTGTTCGTCGGGGGGTCCGCGCTACGTGCCCGAACCGTGGGAGCCATGGGAGCCGTGCGACCCGTGCGACCCGTGGGAGCCGTGGGAGCCGTGCGAGCCGTGCGAGCCGTGGCTGACGTGCTTGGCGTAGCCGCCCGAGTTGTGCAGATAGTTCGAGTGGGCGGCGGGCACCGGCATGGCGTCGAGCAGGGCCGAGCCGACGAGGCCCAGCACGACCGCGGTCTTCACGACGTCCTTCTCGACGATCTTGCCTTCCTCGCTGCCGAGGAAGAACGAGGCGTCGCGCGCGGCCTGGCGCGTGACTTCCTTGAATCCGTCTTCCGGCGCGGGCTTCGGGCGGGCCTTGCGCGGTTTGCGTCCCATGGTGGCTCCGTTTTTAGGGGGGTTCTCTGAGTATAGTGCGGGCGGATGAGAGCCGCCACGCCGGGGGTCAGGGCGGGGAGTGATGGGGGTCAGTCCGGGACGGCGGACCACTCGTAACGTCCCTTCCTGAAGGTCCGCCGCACCCGCCCCATCCGCACCAGCCGCTCGGCCGCGTCCGTCACCGACTGCCCGCCGCGGCAGTCCTGGCACAGCGGGGTCCGCTCGGCGCGCCGCAAAAACGCCTCGGTGCCCAGCGCTCCCCCGGACAAGAGGCGCAGCACGCACAGCTCGTTTTCGGTCAAAAGCCGCCGGCCCGGATCGACGCTGGGCCCCCGGACCCGGCTCGGCGCACGGGCCGCCCGGGGCGCGAACTCCCCCGCGCCGAAGCGGGCGAGGTAGGCGCGGTCGACGCCGGGGCAGCGTGCGCGGTACGCGCACGCCGCGCAGCGCTCGGGGAACTCCTTTGAAGCCGCGACGGATTCGTCCAAATCGCTCACCCGGCCGTCCGGCTCGACGACGCGGGCGTCGAAGCGGTGCCAACCGAGCATGCGGCTCTCGTAGCCGGGCAGGAGGCAGGGCGTGAAATGCAGCAAAAGCGGCGGCTCGAGGCCCTCCGCCTCGAGTAGCCGCATCACGCGCTCGAGCGGGCCCGCGAGCTCGGAAAAGCTCGGCGCGAGCGCCGCGGCCTCAGCCGCCATCGCCCCTTCAAAGCGGGGGTAGATCAGCGTGAAGCTCGTCACACCCCCCTCCCGCAGCCACTCGGCGACCCCCGCCTCGAGGCCCGCGAGGGCCGGGCGGGTGAGGACCATGTTGACGCCCAGGCGGCACCCCAGGCTTCGCAGCACCCGCGCCGCCCGACGCTGGAGCGCCGCCGCTCCGAGCACGCCCACCAGCGCGTCGTGGTCCGACGGGGCGCCGTGCACCGAGAGACGGACGGTCGTGAGCCCGCGGTCCACGAGGAGCCCGGCGTAGTCCGCGTCGGCCAGCTTCAGGCCGTTGCTCTGCAGGCGGATGGAGCGGAACCCCGCCCGCCGCCCCAGCGCCACGAGGCGCTCGAGGCCGGGGTCCACCGTGGGCTCGCCGCCCGAGAACCCCAGGCGCCGGTAGCCGTCGCGCCACGCGGCCCAGATGTGCCGCGCGGCGTCGCGTTCCGCGAGGCCCGGGTGCGGGCGCCGCGCGGGGTCCTGCGAGCAGAAGCGGCAGCGCGCGTTGCAAGCCCAAGACAGCGACACGTCGACGCAGCGCGTCTGCTCGAGCACGGCCTCCGAGACGAAGTCAGCCTCGGGCACGGTCGAGCCTCGGCCCCGGGCAGGGCAGCGCGCAGCCCCGGCACTCGGGCGTGCGCGCCTTCTCCCGCGCGTGGGGCCCGAGGACCCCGCGCCGGACCTTGTCGGCGTCGGCATGCAGGCCCTCGAAGCCCGGCAGGTAGCAGGGCGGGATGTGGTCGACCTGGGCGCGCAACCCCAGGCGCGCGCAGGCGCGCAGCGCGCGCAGGAAAGCCGGGACCGCGTCCTCGTAGCGCGGCACGAGGGCGGGACGCTCCGCGGG
Organism: bacterium; assembly: GCA_004322435.1. Classification (GTDB taxonomy): domain Bacteria; phylum Elusimicrobiota; class Elusimicrobia; order UBA1565; family UBA1565; genus SCTT01. The sequence continues at coordinate 5,528 of SCTT01000294.1, read as the reverse complement.
CCGGCCCTGCCCCTTGACGAAGCTGAACTGGAGCCAGGACACGCCCGGCAGCCGCCGGGCGACGTAGTCGGGGAAGGCCGCCGTCTCCGCCAGGTTCTCGGCGCAGACGACGTAGGTCAGGCGCACCGGCGGCCCCAGCGCGCACAGCCGCCGCACGCCCGCCTCCCGCGCCGCGAACGCGCCGCGCAAGCCGGTCAGGGCCCGGTCGCGCGCCGCGCTCGCCGCCGAGAAGTTGACGTTGAACACGTCGACGAGCGCTCCGAGGCGCGTCAGGAAGCGCTCCGGCAGCTGCGCGGCCAACGTCCCGTTGGTCTGGAGCTCGACCAAGCGCCCGCGGCGCCGGAGCCAGGTGAGCAGCGCCAACAGCCCCGTCCGCGGCGCGGCCAGCGGCTCCCCCCCCGAGACCTGAACCAGGCGCTCGCGCGAGGCCTTCGCCTCGCGCAGCAGCGCGGGCAGCGAGAACGCCCGGGTCCGGTCGGGATAGGAGCAGAACACGCAGTCGAGGTTGCAGGCGCCCGACACCCTGAGGTGCAGCGCCATCAGAGGCTCCGGAGCTCTCCGTCCCCGTGGAGCTCGACGTAGTCCTCGCGCGGCCCCGCGCAGACGGCCCGCCGCGCGCACGAGGCGCACGCCGCGCGGTGGGTCTTCTCGAAGGAGTGCGCGTAGTCCCCGCCGGGGAACTTCTGGAGGTCCACCGAACGGTCCTCGAACCCCGTCAGATGGCACAGGGGGAAGCCGTCCACGAAGGCCTCCAGCCCGCGCGCGCGGCAGACGGCCAAGGCCTCCCTGAGCGGCGGCCCGGCCTCGCTCAGGCGCGGCACGAGCCCCAAGTCCGCGCGCACGTAGCCGAGGACCTTGACGAGGTTGAAGGCGACGCGGCGCAAGCCGGGGAAGGCGCCGGCCGCCCAGGCGGCGAACTCCGGCAGGCGCGAGGCGTTGCGCGAGCACACCACGTGCGTCAGCCGCGTCCGTCCGGGGCCGGCCGTCGCGAGGAGGTTCCGCACGGCCGCGACCCGGCGCGGGAAGCGGTCCCGCGTGCGCGTCAGCGCGTCGAAGAGGGCGGCCTCGTGGGCGGGGAGGTTCACGTTGAACTCGGTGACGCCGGCCTTCATCAGCGCCCGCACGGCCTCCGGCCGCTCGAGCGCGGCGCCGTTGGTGCACAGCACGACCTCGCGCGTCCCGGCCGCCTTGGCCGCGGCGGCCAGCTCCGGCAGGCCGCGGCGCAAAAGCAAGGTCGGCTCGCCGCCCTCGATGGAGAGCGTCGGCCCGCCGCGGCCGACCAGCGCCTCGAGCTCCGCTTGCGTCTGCTCGCGCCCCTCGCCGGGCGAGGAGCAGAACACGCAGTCCTGGTTGCAGCGCAAGGTCGGGTACACGCACGGCTCGTCCTGGGCGAAGGAGCGCACGCGCTCCACGGCCTTCGGGTCGCGGGCCGCGCCGGCCGGGACCGCCGTCAGGAAGGTCCAGCTCACCTTTCCCGCCAGCGGCCCCGACAGGGACACCGTGCGCGCGCCGCCCTCGCAGGCCCAGCCCGCTTCGGCCAGCTCGCGGCGGACGCCCTCGGGGGTCGGGGGCGCCTGGCCCGGCGCGGGGTGCGGGCCGCGCCATTCATGGGGGGAGCGGCCCGCGCCGTCGAACCACAGCACCAGGCGCCCCAAGGTGTGCGTGCACTCGCGCACCAGGCGCAGAAACGGCACGCGCTTGGCCTCGGGGAGGATGCCGTACACGTTCGAGAGCACCACCGCCAGGACCGAGCGGTGCCCCCCGGCGAAGAGCCGCTCGACCTTCTCCCACTCGCCGAAGTCCTCGAGGTGGACGTGGCGGCCGTGGGGGTGCGGGCAGGCGGCGAAATGGTCGTAATGGAGCGAGGAGAGGACGTGCGTCACCGCGGCGTTCGGGCAGACGCCCCACTCGCGCGAGAAGCCCTCCCAGCCGACCCACTGCACGCGGTCCGAGTCCGCCGGCAGCTCGCCCAACAGGCGCCCCACGAGCGGCCGGAACGCGGGGGACTCGACGAACGCCGCCCAGAGCGCGTCGGCCTCGGCCGCGCGCAGGAGGCCCTCCACCGCCGCCCCCCCGCCCTCGGCCCGGCACAGCGCCGCCGTCTCGCCGACGGCGCGCACGCGCTCGGCGGGCGGCAGCGCCCACCAGTTGAAGGGCTCCTGCTCCATGACCTGGGAGAGCGCGCTGCCCGCCTCGTAGAGCGCGTGCGCGCGCGCCGCCGAGGGGAGGGCCGCTTTCAGCCGCTCCCAGAGCGCCTCGTGGAGCTCGACGCGCCGTTCGGCCGCCCCCTCGAGCATCTCGAGCGCCCGCCGCAGCGGGCCCGAGCGGTGGACGTTGAGCACCCCGAAGGCCAGCCGGTCGGCGGCGCGCATGTCCGCCTCGGAGAACGACTCCGTCGCGGTCACCTCGTAAGGGGGCGCCGCGGAGTGCCGGATGCCGTAGCGCGCCGCCTCCCGCCCGAAGTCCGCGCCCGGCAGGGCCAGGGCCCGCGGCAAGAACAGGACGTCCGGCTTGCGGGCCAGCGCCCACTCGAGCGAGCCGCGGTAGCCGGCCAGGTCGTCGTCCGGCAGGCCGTGGATGAGCTGGATGTGCACCGACAGGCGCGGCGCCAGGGTGCGCAAGAGCTCCGCCGCACGCTCGGTCCGCGCGCGGTCGAAGCCGCGCGCCATGCGGCGCAGCGGCGCGCGCTGGACGGTCTCGATGCCGGCGCCCAGCGAGAACTTGAAGGAGTCCAAGCGCCGCGCCAGCCCTTCGTCGATGCGCGCCAAGGTCGTCTGGAAGTGCCAGTGGATGGCCTGGTCCCGGGTCAGGCGCGCGAAGGCGTCCAGGAGCTCCTCGGCGCGGGCCTTGTCGGCGAAGACGTCCGAGTCGCTGACGAAGTAGAAGAGGCCCGCCGCCTGGCGCGCCGCCGCGGCGACCTCGGCCAGCGCGCGCTCCTTCGGGAACCAGCGCCGCGGCTGCTTGTTCTGCCAGTCGCAGAAGCGGCACGTCAGCGGGCAGCCGCGCGAGGTCTCGAGCACCAGGCTGTCGCCGGTGCGCACGCGGAAGGTGCCGTCGAGGTAAGGCGAGGGGATGCGCGCGAGGTCGGCGATGTGCGGGCGCTCCGGCCCGGCGACGAGGCGCGCCCCGTCGCGGGCCAAGGTGCCCGCGACGCCGGTCCCGAACCCCGGGGCCCGCGCCCCCGCCGCCAGAAGGAGCATCAGCTCGGCGTAGGTCTCCTCCCCTTCCCCGCGGGCGACGAGGTCCACCTCGGGATGTTCGCGCAAGAGCGCCTCGGCGCGCGGCGTGGCCTCGGGACCGCCGAGGGCGGTGAGGAGCCCGGGCCGCAGCCGCTTGAGCTCGCGGCAGGTCGCGAGGACCGCGTCGACGTTCCAGAGGTAGCAGGAGAAGCCGACGAAGGCCGGTTCCTCGGCCAGGACGTCGGCCGCGACGCGCTCCGGAGGGGTGCGCGCGCCTCGTTCGAGGATGACGGTGCGGACCTTCCCGCGCAGCGCGGCGTCGGCGTAGGCCTTGAGGTAGCCCAGCGCGAGCGTGTGCTTGTAGGACTCGGCGTAGCGCAGCCCCACGAGCACCGCGGTCGGGGCGCTCACGCGTCGGCCTCGGCCAGGAGCATCGTGAACGCCCCTCCGGCCAGCGGCGCGGGCGCGCGCACCGGGCGCCACCCGGCCGTCGCGAGCTCTTCGGCCACCTGGGCCGCGTCGGCGGACTCCGCCGCGACGCCGTCGGCCTCGAGCGTCCCGGGAGCCGCGAAGTCGTCGAGGACGGCCAGGCGCGCCCCTCGGCGGGCGCGCCGCCGGAGGCCGCTCCAGACCTCGCGCCGCGCGCCTGCCGGCAGCCATCGGCAGACCATCGAGAGCGCCGCGCGCCCGAAGGGCTCCGGCCCCAGGGCCGCGGCCGCGTCCGCCGCGAGGTCGGACGCCGAAATGTGGCGCGCCTCGCGGCAGGGGTCGCTCGGACGCGGCCCAGGGGGAAGCCAGTGGACGCGGCGCCCCCCGCGCCCCAACGGCGCCTCCGCGGCGGCCGCCGCCTCGGTCCCCCACCACAGCGAGTCGGCCGTCCCGGCTCCGAGCGCCCCCTCGAGCGCGCGGTGGAAGGACGCCGCGGACGCCACCTCGCGCCAGAGCGCCGCGCGGCGCTCGGCCGCCAGGAACTCGGCCAGCTCCGGCCAGCGCTCCGGGACGCCCGCCGCCGCCAGCTCCGCCCGCGCGAAGCCCGCGAGCAAGGTCAGGAGGCCCGCCTCGCGGAGCTCGGACGCCAGACCCCCCCACGGCTCGCCGGAATGGGTCACGAAGCCCAGCAGGTCGCGCCGCGCCGCCTCGTAGACGGGGCGCAGGTCGAAGGGAGTCCCCGCCAGGCGCCGCGCGAAGGACTCGTAGGCGCGCGCGTGGCCGACGAGCCGGCCCAGCCAGCGCAGCACGCGGGACGCGGCGCGGTGGCGCTGCAGCGTGAAGAGGTGGAAGGCCAGGAAGTCCGCGTCGGCGAGGTCTTGGGGGGTGAAGCCCTCGGTCTCGAGCACCCGGTAGGGCGGCTCCTCCTGGCGCCTGAGGCCGAACGCCGCGGGGTCGCGGCCGAGCTCCGAGCCCGGCAGGGCCAGCGCCGGGAAGGTCATCACCGAATCGGGCTCGAGCGCGAGCGCGTAGTCGAGCGAGGCGCGGAACCCCGCCGGGTCGTCGCCGGGCAGGCCGTAGATGAGCTGCAGGTTCAGGCGCGCCCGCGGGGCGAGCCGCCGGAACGCCGCCGCCCGCTCGCGCGTCTTCTCCGCGTCGAAGAAGCGCGACACGCGGTCGAGCGCCCGCGGGTTCGCCGTCTGCACGCCCACGCAGACCGTGAACTGCGGGGCGTCGAGCGCGCGCAGCGCGGCGTCGTCGAGGCGGGGCAGGTAGGCGTGGACCTCGAAGGTGCAGGGGTTGCCGGCGGCGGCCTGGCCCCAAGCGCGCGCGAGCCGCTCGCCGCGCCGGGCGTCGAGGAACAGATCCGAGTCGCACACGAAGACGCGCGCGCCGGGGAGCGCGGCCAACAGGCGGCGCATGTCGGCGGCGGCGCGCTCCTCCGAGTAGCGGCGCACGCGGCTCTTGTTCTGCCAGTCGCAGTACTTGCAGTCGAACGGACAGCCGCGCGAGGCCTCGAAGCAGACCGCCGGGTAGGCGGTATGCGGGAGGACGCCCGCGGCCCAGGGCGAGGGCCGGGCGTCGAGGTCGGCGGCGGCCGGCCGCGCGGGGCCCACCACGACGCCGTCCGCCCCCCGCCAGGCCAGGCCCGGCAGGCCCTCCGGGGACTTGCCGTCCAAGAGCGCCTCGAGGAGCTCGCCGAAGGCCTCCTCGCCCTCCCCGAAGACCGCCCAGTCGGCGGCGGGGACGGAGCTTAGGACCTCGGCCGGACGCGACGAGGGCTCCGCGCCCCCGAGGACGACCTTGGCCTCCGGCAGGCGGGCCTTGAGCTCCGCCGCCAGGCGCCGCATCGCCCCTAGGTTCCACAGGTACACCGAGAGGCCCACCACGTCGGGGGCGCCGCGAGCGAGCGCCTCGGCG
>SCTT01000293.1 GCA_004322435.1 bacterium | reverse complement strand
GAGAAGTCGGTGCTCGTCGCCTGGACCAGGTAGCCGTCGGCGGAGTCGGTCGAGAACTGCACCGTGACGCTCGAAGCGAACACCCCCTCGAAGGCCGCAATCTGCGCCGCCGGGGCGGACTTGCTGGCCTCGGCGGTGTTGGCATAGGAGCCCTGGTTGACGCGCCCTCCGTTGGGGGCGGGCTCCGACGCGAAGGCCTCCGTCGGGTCGCCGGCGTCGATGGTCGGGGAGGTGACCGAGTCCAAGAGGTCGAACGCCAGCGTCGCCGGGTTGTAGCGCCCGCGCTGGGAGCGGGGGTGGAAGTCCTCGGCGCCCGGGTCGGCCCATTGCGGGTGCGCCGCGATGGAATCGGCGTCCAAGGTGGACAGGCAGGCGATGCCCGTCCAGTTCGGAAGCGTGCACCGGGCCGTCCCCCACTGCGCCGTGTTGGCGGCGGCCGAGCTGAAGTAGTCGTTGTAGTCCGAGACGAACCCCGCCTGGCTGTCCGCGGCCAGCTTGACGGTGGCCGACGAGCCCGTCACGGTGACGCTACTCGAGAAGACGTTGCCGTGCAGCGTGATGCCGTTCGAGTTGAGGCCGGCCTCGAACAGGACGTAATAGCCCAGCCCCGTCCCCGTCGAATGCATGTCGTTGAAGCGGACAGTGGCGTTGTCGGCGTTGTAGAAGAAGAGCCCGCGGTAGTCGCCGCCGAGCAGCATGCCCGGGTTCGACATGCGGTTGCGCTCGATGACCATGCCCGGCGAGTCCTTGACGTAGAGGGGGGCGGTCGCCAGCGGGGTGCCCGGGGTCCGGTAGTAGATCCCGTTGTTCTGCACGGTCGCCCCCGAGAGCAGCCCCTCGAGGTGGAGGCCCATCGTGTTTTGTGTCGGGGAGAGGGTCGGGTTGACCGTGTTCGAGGTGAGCCAGATGGAGGCTCCGGCCGCGCTGTTCAGGATGTAGATGCCCTTCTCGGCCCCGGCCAGGACGGTGTTCGTCGAGAGGACCAAGGTCCCGCCGCTGCCGCCCGCGATGAGGACCCCGGCGCCGGTGGGACCGCCCCGGACGGTGTTGAGGGACAGCAGCAAGCCTTCGCTCGCCCCCGTCATCCCGAAGCCGTTGCCGGCGGTGTTCGTGCCCACCAGGACGTTGCCGCGCAGGGTCGTGCTGGCGGCGGCCGACACATAGACGCCCGTCGAGCCCTGGATATAGCTGCCGACGATGGTGTTGGTCGAAACCGTATTCAGCGACAACCCATAGCCGTCCGCTCCCCGGGAGAGACCGGACCCGCCGAAGGAGCCCGTCATCGTGCTGGCGGCGACGGCGAGTCCGCTGGCGCCCCCTTCGGCGGAGGCCCCCGAGCCGCCCGCCCCGCCGACCGACCCCGCACCCGCGGTGCTGGCGCCGCCGCCGGCGGCCCCCAAGACGCACCGGACCACCGCGTTCAAAGAGCTCGCCGATTCGACCGCCAGGCCGTGCCCCCCGGCGCCTCCGGTCGCGGCTCCGCCCAGAGTGCTGCCTCCGAGGCCGCCCGCCCCCCCCGTCATCGAACTCGCCGAGACCGTATTCTGGACGCCGGACTGGATTCGG
>SCTT01000292.1 GCA_004322435.1 bacterium | reverse complement strand
CGGGTGACGGCGAGCCTCCCCGCGGCGTTCTTCTCCAAGATTCCGACGGCGGCGTCCTCATAGGAGTCCACGACCAGGCGCTTGCGTGAGGCGATCGCGAGGAAGGTCAGCATGTGGCAGCTCGAGAGCGCGGCGATAAGCGCCTCCTCCGGGTCGACGCAGTCGGGCTTGCCGCGGAAATCGGGCGCGGCGGAGGCCCGCACCTGGATCCCGGCGTCGAACGCCCAGGCGTGCTCGCGGTTGTACTCCTCGTACTTGAACCCCTCGGAGGCGCGTTTCCAGCTTACAGTCACACGGTGCTCAGACATGAATCCTCCTTTGCGCCATCTTGCCATTTCTCCCCCGCCCCGGCTCTGCGCGCGTCGAATCGGATAAGATGGCTCCCGTGAGCGCCCTCGAGCGGAATCGCCGCGCGCGAGGGGCCCTCGCAGTCGCGGCTCTATGCGGCGTCGCTCTTTCCATCTGGGCCTATGCCGAGCTTCGCGCCTTCCGCGAGCCTCCGACGTCACGGCTCGCTCTGGAAGCGCACTATCCCGAGATGCCGCCCGATGACGCGCATCACTATCTCGACCTCCCGCTCGACCATGCCCGCCCGAGCCTCGGGTCCTTTCGCGACTTCTATATCTTGAGCCCCGATTTCAGGAAAGACCCCGCCGTGGTCTTTTTCTTAACGGACGGGCAAATGGAGCTCGTCGACACGCGTCCCGACATGACGTTTTTCGACGCGCAGCTTCCCGGGCTCCCTTACGTCCTCATCGGACATCGCGGCCACAGCCCCACGCTCTTCCCCGAGGTCTATGAACACGGCCGCGTGAACCTCCACCGTGCCGCGGAGCTCTATGGTTCCTGGCAGCGGGTCGAGGACATCGAACGCGTCCGCCTCGACCTGCTCGGCCGAGGTCTGCTTCCAACCGATGGGCGGATCATGATCTACGGAGCGTCCGGGGCCGGCGTCCTCGCCCAACAGTATCTCCACCGCTACGGGCGACACGTCTCACGGGCCCTTCTCTCCGTGACAGGGGCGCCCGACATCGCGGCGCGTTCGGGCGTCGGTTACGCTCGGTCCTTTTCCGAACTCGACCCCGAGTCCGCTCAAGCCTTGGAGCGCGTCGTCGCGGCGGATAAAGTCGACTCCGAATCTCTTGCGTACTTGCTTTTCCAGCTTGGCCGGGCGGGGATGGAGGGGATTGCTACGCAACGCCGCGTCATCGAGTCCCTCTCAAAGGGAAGCCGCGCCCTGTATTGGCGGCTGTGGTTCAAGCCGAGCTTGAATCTGCCTCTGGCGCGACTGCTCCTCGGCAGCCCAGCGGCCGACGCGGCCAAGGTCCGGATGTTCGAGTTGTTGGGACCGGACCTTCGCCGCCGCTCCGGGAATCAACGCGACGAATTCAATCTGATGCACCGGTGGGTGCCGAGAATCTTGACGGATTACCTGTCGTCGGATTTGCAGCCGGTCGACCTTAAACTGGACCGCCGGAAGTTCGATGGGGAGGTCTTGGTCGTTTCGGCCCTGCAGGACGTTGTCTTCTCTCCGGCGATCGGCCTGCAAATCTCCAAGGCTTACCGGGACGCCCGGTTCCAAGGCGTGAGAGGAAGCCACCGCCTAACCGATGACAGCGCCACCCATGCGGCCGTGCGCAGAGCCTTCTTCCTTCACGGGCTCCGCTCCCCCGAATTGAAGGAGCTTCTGGACGCCGCGCATTAGGCCCAGCCTAAGGCAGCAGCTCGAACGCCGAACAGTGCCGGGGCCGGAAACCGGAGAAGTGCCTGCGGTCGAGCGTGCCCAGCCGGCGCACCTTGAGCCTTTCCGCCGCCGCCACGATCAGGCAGTCGACGAGGCCGAGCTCGGGGCGCTCCGCCATCACCTCGGCCGCGCGCCCGAGGTCCCGAGGCGTGGTCCAATCGACGGGAAGCTCCTCGCGCACGAGGCTTTCGACGAACGCGCGCTCGGCGGCGGCGCCGAGATACTTCTGCGCGAGGTAGCAGACTTCGGGAAGCACCGCGGACGGGACGATGAACGGTCCCTTCTCGCGCGCCAGGAGACCCTCGGCCTCGCCGTGATGCGGATCGTCCCTGTCGAGCAGGGCCACCAGCACCCCGGTATCCATCAGGATGGCGCTCATCGCGACCGCTTCCGTTTCTCGAAGAGGAGCTCCTCCGCGCGTTCCGAGAGGCGTTCCCTGCCCCCGCTCGCGCCGGCGCCGACGAAGCTCGGGCGCGCGCCCTTCGGCTCGGCTCGGGCCACGTACTCGGACAGCGCGCAGCGCATGATCTCCGAGGTCGAGACCCCGCGGCGCCGCGCCAAGGAGCGCAGCTGCGCCAACAGCGCCCCATCGGCGACGATGCTCGTTCTATTCATAATATGATTATGCGTTATGAAGTCTTTCCTGTCAATCCCCAGATCTGGTTCATCCTGGACCAGCCGATTTCCTCTTTTCCCCTCCCCCAGGGTACAATCGAAGACGATGAGGGTGCTGCGGACACGGGCCGGCCTCACGGAGAAGCCCGACCCCATCCTCGTCCTCGCCGCGGTCCTGGCGGCTGCGGTGTATCTCCCGCGGCTGGGGGCGCCGCTCCTCTGGGACGACCGCCTCGTCATCGCCTTCAACAAAGCCCTCGAAGCCGCCCCCTCCTGGCGCCTCTACCTCAGCGAGGACTATTTCTCCTTCTCGCGGGAGGTGACCTGGCGGCCTTTGGCCACCTTGAGCTACCAAGCCCTGGTCGGGCTCTTCGGGCTCTGGCCGCCGCCGTTGCGCGCGCCGGGGCTGCTGCTCCACGGCTTCAACGCCTTCCTGTTGGGGCTCGTCTTGAGCCGGGACGGCGGGACGAAACGGGCCGGCGCCGCGGCCGCGGCGCTGTTCCTCGTCCACCCTGCCCACGTGGAGACGCTCCAGTGCGTCTCCTTCAACGAGGAGCCCATCGCCTTGGCCGGAATCCTCGGGATGCTCCTACTCCATCAGGCCGGAAGCCTTTGGCCGGCGGCGGGGAGTTTCGGCTTGGCCCTGCTGGGCAAGGAAACCGCCGTGGCCGGGCTTCCCATCGTCATCCTCTTCGACGCCTGGCGCGGCGGCGCCCCCTCGCTGCGGCGCCATCGCGCCGGTTACGTCCTTTACGCCGTCGTCCTGGGGGCTTACGCCTGGGTGAGGTTTATCCTTCTGCCCGGGCCGGGCTCGGGCATGGACCTGTCCTCGCGCCTGCCGGCGCTCGAGCGGCTCGCCTACTCGCTTGAGGGCGCGGTGACCGCGCTGCGCGTCGCGGCTTTTCCGGTCGGCCTGCGTCTGGAGTACTACGCCCTCCCTCCCGAGACGCCGCTCGGATGGCTCGGCTGGGCGGCCGGGGCGCTGGCGTGCGGAGCCGCCGCGGCCTGGCTTTGGAAGACGCTCCCCCGGAAGGACCGGCTTTGGCCGCTCCTCGCCGTCCTGTTCCTGCTTCCCGTCCTCAACGTCGTCCCGACGGCGGTGTTGAGCACCCGCATGATGGCGGAGCGCTGGCTTTACCTTCCCTTGGCGGGGCTCTGCGCGGCCCTGGCCCTAGCCGTCCCTCGGCGCGCCCCGCTCTGGGGCCTCGTCGTGTTCTGGGGCGCCTGCGGCCTGTGGCGCGCGGCCGACTGGTCCTCCGACAGCCGCCTTTGGGGAAGCCTCGCCGGAGTCTACCCCTGGAGCGCCAAGGCCTGGGAAGGCTTGGGCGAGGCGAGGTTCCGTGAAGGCGATTATCCGCGCGCACGAGCCGCCTTCGAGGAAGCGCTCGTCCTGCGCGAGCAGAAGCGGGACCGGCTCCTGGCGCATTACATCCCGACGGCTCCGCCGGGGACTTTGGCCTGGCAGTCGCCCGCGCTCTACAGATCGGAAGAGC
>SCTT01000291.1 GCA_004322435.1 bacterium | reverse complement strand
CCGTGAAGCTCGCCGGGGCCGACTACCGCCAGGTCGCGGGCCGCGACACGGGCCGCGACAAGGCCAAGGACATCGGGGCGCAGACCAAGAACGGGCTCTCGGTGCGCGGCCTCATGACCGTGTTCACCTTCACGAAGGCGATGGCCTACTTCCGCGGCAAGGCCGAGGCGGGCTTGGACGACCTGCGCCAGGTCCTGCCCTTCGTGCTGCACGACAAGCTGGTGCCCGACCTCGACTCCCCCTATTTCGAGGCGGAGGGCAACGCCGCGCTGCGCACCGACCGCGTGGCCTGGATCCGCGCGCTCTTCGACCAGTCGACCTCCGAGTACGACCGGCTGGACCTCGACGCCTCGGACCCGCTGAGCCCGCTCGAAGCGGAGTTCGCGAAAGGGCTCGAGGGGCTGGCCGAGAAGGAGGCCCGCGCCCGCCTCGCCAAAGTCGAGCGCCAGCTCGGCGAGCTCGCGAAGGGCCGCAAGATGTACGGCCACCTCTTCAACGACGCCTTGAAGCTCAAGTACCTGCACCAGCGCTACACGAACTATCTGCGGTGGCTGGCGTGGCAAAACCGCGGGTAGGCCCGGCCTTCCGCGCGGCCCTCGAGCGCGGCCGCAAGCGCTACAACGCGGCGCTGGCCGAGGCGGCCGCCTCCGGGGCCTTCGACTCGGGCGCCTTCCTCGAGTCCTTCGCCGCCGCCGCCGGTCCCGCGGCCGAGGCCGCCCCCGAGGCGCTCGACACCCTCTTCGCGCTGGCCCTGGAGCAGGCGCGGCGCTCCGGCGGGGCCTTCCTGCCTCCCGCGGGCTGGTCCGGTCTGCTTCGGACGCTGGCCCCGCGCCTGTCCGAAGACCCCGCGCGCCTGGCGCCTTCCCTTTATAACGCGCTCCACAACCTGGAGCGCTTCCCCGGCGCCCGCGCCGCGGACTGGGCCGAGCGCCTGGGCCGGGCGGCGGTGGCCTGCCCCGACTCGGCGGCCTTGCTGGCCGCGGGCCGCGCTTTGAGCTGGATGTGCGGGATGGCGCATTACCGGGAGGGCGGGCTCGCCGCGCTCGCGGCGCTCCCGCCGGCCGCCGCCGCGTCGGCCTTGGGGGTGCCGGCGGCGCGCGTCCCGGCCGCGCTCAAGGCCCTCGAGGCCGACCCCTGGGCCGCCCTCGACGGCTCCGAAGGCGGGGTCCTCAAGGTCGTCCACCGCGTCGGGGGCTTTCGCGGCTTCGGCGGGCCTTTCCTGGCGCCGCCCGTCCTCGCGTACTCCGAGGGCGTCGTCTATGCGCGCTCGGGCGACGGCGTCTGGCGGCTGCACGCCGACCGCTTCGGCGCCGCCCTGACCCGGTGCGATTCGGGGCCTTGGAAGGCGCAGCGGCCCGCCGGGGGCTACGAGCTCTCCGCGGACGGCCGCGTCGGCCAAGCGGGACGTTGGAGCCGCATCGCCGAGCTCGCCGGCGCCTCGTCGTGGACCTCCGACGGCGGCTGCCTGGCCGCGACGCTGCCGCTCTCGCACTTCGTGCTGGTCGTGGCGGTCCAGTGACGGCGCCGGACCCCCTGCGCGAGGAGTGGGTGCGCCGCTGGCCCGAGGCCGTCGGGCTGTGGAGCCGCTGGGTCCAGCTGCGGGAGCCCTTGTGGTGCGCGACGCCGAAGGAAGCCAAGCGCGAGGGTCTGACCGGGAGCTTCGCGATGCTGCGCCTGGGCGACAAGTCCGTCGTCATCGCGCTCGACCAGGTGCGGGCCCTGGGTCTCGAGGGCCATCCGCTGGAGGTGCTGGCGCACGAGGCCGGCCACCACGTCTACTGCCCGGCCGACCTCACCGACCAGGGGCGTCTTTTGGCCCGCATCCGGCGCTCGCTGCCGACCAAGGAGCGCCACGCCGGGCTGGTCGCGAACCTCTACGCCGACATGCTGATCAACGACCGTCTGCAGCGCCAATGCGGGCTCGACATGGCGGGGCTTTACCGGAAGCTCGGCAAAGGGCCGGCCGAGGGCCTGTGGCAGTTCTACATGCGCACCTACGAGGTGCTCTGGGGCTTGAAGCGCGGCACGCTGACCCTCTCGGAGGTCCCCGACGACTGCGAGGGCGACGCGCGCCTGGCCGCGCGCCTCGCGCGCAACTATTCCAAGGACTGGCTCGGGGGGGCGGGGCGCTACGCGGCGCTGTGCTTTACGTATCTCCTCAAAGAGCCCGAGCAGACGATGAAGCACGTCGCGAGCTGGGAGGAGCTCTCGGCGACCGACGCCGACGGGAACCCCGTCCTGCCGGACGGCCTGGCGGAGATGGAGCCCGAAGAGATCGAAGGCGCCGTCCATCCCTCCTCGGACGAGACGCAGCCTTCGGACGCGCCGGGCTTAAACCCGCTGGGCTCGAAGACGACGGCCGGCGCGCACGAGCGTTCACCCATCGAGTACAGGGAACTCCTCGAGGCGCTGGGCGCCCGGGTCAGCGAGGTGGAGGCGGCGCGCCGCTACTACAAGGAGAAGGCCGTCCCTCACCTGGTCCCGTTCCCGGTCAAGGAGACGCTCCCCGCGGGGGACCCCCTGCCCGAGGGCCTCGAGACGTGGGACGCGGGCTCCCCGGTCGAGGAGGTCGACTGGTTCGAGAGCGCGGCGAAGGGCGGCGCCGTGGTCCCCGGCTACACGACGGTCCGGCGCACCTGGGGCGTCTCTCCGGGGGACACCCCCGAGCGCGTCCCGCTCGACCTCTACATCGGCATCGACTGCTCGGGCTCGATGGTCAACCCGCGCCTGCACCTCTCCTACCCGGTCCTCGCCGGCGCCGTCATCGCGCTCTCGGCCCTGCGCGCCGGCGCGCGCGTGATGGCCTGCCTGTCCGGGGAGCCGGGCCGGGCGCTCGCGACGCGCGGGTTCACCCAGGACGAGATCGAGGTCCTCTCGGTGCTGACCGACTACCTCGGCACCGGCTACACCTACGCCGTCCCGCGCTTGTGGGAGGGCTTCCCGCGGAAGGCGGCGCGCCCGGCCCACATCTTCCTCGTCACGGACTTCGACATCTTCTCGTCGCTGGCCGGCAGCGGGGGCGAGTTCAAGGGCGCGCCGAAGACCCTCGGTTGGGACATCGCCAAGGCGGCCTTGGAGCGCGCCGGCGGCGGGGGGACCATCGTCCTGCACGCCCAAGCGGCGGCGATGGAAGACGCGCGGGTCAAGCGCCTGCGCAAGGACGGCTGGGAGGTGCACGCGGTCTCGGACCTGGCCCAGATGACGGCCTTCGCCCGCGCGTTCGCGAGGAAGAAGTATGCCTGAGCCGCGCCTCGAGGACCTCACCCGCCGCCTGGCCGACTGCCCGCCCGAGTTCCTGCTCGAGCTCCCGGACGAAGAGGCGGGGCTGGTCAACCCGGGGGCCGTCCTGTCGGACGCGCTGGCGGCGTTCGGCGGGCCTCCGCTGGCGGCGGGGGAGGCGAAGGCCGTCGCCCAGCGGCGCGGCGCCCGCTTGGCGATGACCGCGGCCTGGCTGCTGGGCCACGATTCCTTCGCCGGGCGCGCAGGCCTGGCCCCCAAGGCCAAGGCCTTCCTCCTCTCGTTGGCCCCCTTGGCGGCGGCCGTCGAGCCGGGCCTCTTCGTGACGGACGCCGACCGCCGCGAGGAGCTGGCGCGCCTGGCGCTGCGCGCGCTGGGCCTCAGGGCCGCCGGCGAGTCGGCCGCCCAGGCCGAGGACCGCCTCGCCGCGCTCGACAGCCTCGAGACGCGGCGCACGGCGGAGCTCGCCCGGGCCGCCCAGGAGCGCGCGCGCGAGGTGAGGGAGGCCATGAAGCGGAAGGCCGCCGAGGAAGCCGCGGCGAAGGCGTCGCGCGAATGAACGGCATCGTCACCCGGCTCCGCCAGCACCCGGACGCCCCGCGGTGGAATCACGCCGCGACGGACCGCCTTGCCGCGACGGACCGGGCGGCGCTGGGCCGCTTCGCGGAGGCGCTCGCGCGCGGGCGGACGCGCCGCGAGGCCGGGGAGGTCCCGGCCGGCGTCCTGCGGTGGCTCCGGGGGCGGGCGGACAAGTCTCCGCACAACCGTCGGGCGCTGGCCGGGCTCCGTCCGGAGCGCGACTGGGCCCGCATCCCGACGATGGGGCGCGAGGACCTGGCGGTGCGCGCCCACGAGGTCGTGCCGGACGACGCCGACCTCTCGGCGATGCTCGTCTACCGCACCGCGGGCACGACGGGCCACGCCCTGCTCGTGCCCCACGCCGCGCGTGCGGTCGGCGCCTACCTCCCCTTCTTGGAGCTCGGCCTGCGCCGTCACGGCGTCCGCCCGACGTTCTCGCCGGACGCGGCGGGCCTCTTCCTCGTGGGCGCCCAGGCGCGCACGGTCACCTACCCGTCCTCGTTCTCCTACTGGAAGGGGACGGGCTTCGCCAAACTCAACCTCAACCCCGGCGATTGGCCCTCGCCCGGCTCGGCCGCGCGCTATTTCGCCGAGTTCGCCCCGCCGCTCTTGACCGGCGACCCGCTCTCCTTTGCCGAGATGCTCCGCCAGGGCGTGAAGCACCGCCCGCGGGCCCTGGTGACGACGGCCGTGGGTCTGAGCGGGGGGCTCAAGCGGCGCCTCGAGAAAGCCTATCGCTGCCCCGTCATCGACTGGTACTCGCTGACCGAGACGGGGCCGCTCGGGTACGCCTGCCCGAA
>SCTT01000290.1 GCA_004322435.1 bacterium | reverse complement strand
CAAGGACGCGCTCGTCCAGGCGTCCCAGAAGCTCGGCGAGATCATATATAAGGAAGCCGGGGCGGCCGCCTCCGCCTCCGCCCCCGCCGGCGACGGCGCTTCCGCCGGGGCGGGGGACGCCCCGAAGAAGGACGACGTGGTGGACGCCGAAGTCGTCGACGAGGACAAGAAGTAGCCTTAAGACCCCGTGGCCGACTACTACGACCTGCTGGGAGTGCCGCGCAACGCCGACGAGGCGGAGGTCAAGCGCGCGTACCGCAAGCAGGCGCTCAAGTTCCACCCCGACCGCAACCCCGGCGACGCGAAGGCCGAGGCCAAGTTCAAGGAGATCAACCAGGCCTACGAGGTGCTCTCCGACTCGGGGAAGCGCCGCCTCTACGACCAGTTCGGCGAGGCCGGCGTCCAGCAAGGGGCCGGCGCGGGGGCGGGGAACCCGTTCTCCGGCTTCGGCGCCGGCGGGGCGGCCGACGTCGGCGACATCTTCGGAGACATCTTCGAGAACTTCTTCCAGGGCGGCGCCGCGCAGACGCGCGGGGGCCGCAAGCGGGCGCGGCGGGGCCACGACCTCAAGTACGACGTCGAGGTGAGCTTGGAGGAAGCCTTCGAGGGCACCCGGCTGCCGCTCAAGTACGAGCGCGTCGAGTCCTGCGACACCTGCTCGGGCTCGGGCGCCAAGCCCGGCACGGGCCTCAAGCGCTGCGCGACCTGCGGCGGTTCGGGCCGCGTCCAGTTCTCCCAGGGATTTTTCGCGATGAGCCAGGCCTGCTCCAACTGCGGCGGCGAAGGCCAGATCGTCGAGACGCCCTGCGGGGTCTGCCAGGGCGCCGGCCGGCGCCGGGCCCCGCATAAGGTGACCATCCGCATCCCGCCGGGCATCTACGACGGCGCGACGCTGCGCATCGCCGGAGAGGGCGAGTCCGGCGGCCGGGGCGGGGAGTCCGGGGACCTGTTCGTCCACGTGCGGCTCAAGCCCCATCCCAAGTTCCACCGCGAAGAGGACGACCTCATCTACGACGCGCGCATCGCCTATCCCCAGGCGGCGCTCGGCTGCAAGACGACCGTCCCCACCATCGAGGGCGAGGGCGCGCGCATCCGCATCCCGGCGGGGACCTCGGACGGCAGCGCTTTCCGGGTCAAAGGGCGCGGGATGCCGCGTCTCAAGGGCCGCGGCCACGGCGACCTCATCGTCCGCGTGCGCCTCGAAGTCCCCAAGGACCCGACCCCGCGCCAGCGCGAGCTCCTCGAGGAGCTGGCCAAGACGATGGGCGTGTCGGACTCCTTGGAAAACGGCTCCGAAGCCCATCCCGAGACGCCGGAGAAGCCCGAGGACGAGTCCGGGCCGGGCCTGTTCAAGAAGTTCTTCGGGGGGGACTAGCATGCCGCAGTTCTTGGTGAAGCCCGAAAACGTCGCCGGCGACAAGTTCCACCTCGACGGCCCCGAGGCCTTCCACGTGACGCG
>SCTT01000289.1 GCA_004322435.1 bacterium | reverse complement strand
CGACGCCTTCCTTCATCGGACGCTGGAAGGCCTTGCGCCCGGAGATGAGGCCCATGCCGCCCGCGCGCTTGTTGACGACCGCCGTCTTCACCGCCTCGGCCAGGTCGCTCGCGCCCGAGGACGCGCCGCCCGAGTTGATGAGGCCGGCGCGGCCCATGTAGCAGTTGGCCACCTGGTAGCGCGTCAGGTCGATGGGGTTCTCGGAGGTCAGCTTCTCGTAGACCAGCTTGTGCGTCTTGCCGAAGCCCTTCAGGGCGTTGTAGCCGCCGTTGTTCTCGGGGAGCTTCTGCTTGATGATGTCGGCCTGGATGGTGACGCCCAGGTGGTTGGCCTGGCCGGTCAGGTCGGCGGACACGTGGTAGTCCTTCTCGGGAGTCTTGAAGGCGTTGTTGCGCACGTAGCACCAGAGGATGGTGGCCATGCCCAGCTCATGGGCCTGCGCGAAGGCCTGGCTGACCTCCCAGATCTGGCGGCGCGACTCGGCCGAGCCGAAGTAGACCGTCGCGCCGACGGCGACGCAGCCCATGTCGTAGGCCTGCTTCATGCTGCCGTAGAGCGTCTGGTCGTAGGAGTTCGGGTAGCTCAGGAGCTCGCTGTGGTTGAACTTGAGGATGAACGGGATCTTGTGCGCGTACTTGCGCGAGACCGCGCCCAGCACGCCCAAGGTGGAGGCCACGCCGTTGGCGCCGCCCTCGATGGCGAGCTTCACGATGTTCTCGGGGTCGAAATAGACCGGGTTCGGCGCGAAGGAGGCGCCGGCGGAGTGCTCGATGCCCTGGTCGACGGGGAGGATGGACACGTAGCCCGTGCCGCCGAGGCGGCCGTTGTTCAGGAGGGCCTGGATGCTCTTGAGGACGGGGGTCGGCCGGTCGGAGAGGGCGTACACGCGGTCGACGTAGTCCGGACCGGGGGCGTGGATGGTCTCCTTGGGGATGCCGACGCACTTGTGGTCGAGGAGCTTCTTGGCGTCCGCTCCGAGCAGGGCTTCGAGGTCGATGGTCACGTGGTATTCCTCCGGGAACGAAAAGCGATGGGGCGATTGTATGAATTTCGGCGGCGAGGGCGCATGACGGGCGCCCCCTGGACATGATGCAACGACCCCGCCCTAGGCCTTGATTATTGCCCGAACCGGCCCAATACTGGAGTGCGTATGCGCGTCCTGGCCCTCCTCTTCTTATCCGCCTCCCCCGCCCTGGCCCTGACCGACGCCCAGCTGGCCGCCAAGGTCCGCGCCGAACGCCGCCAATACGACAACTCCGTCAACGCTCTCGAGAACCGCCAGGACAAGCTCGACAAGGCCAACCAGAAGCTCAACGACCTGCGCGAGGCCAAGGACGAGGGCGCCGCGAAGGGCAAGGTCGGCGGGCAGCCCTGCAAGATCGACTCCTGCATCGGCAAGCAGCAGAAGGCCGTCCAGAAGCAGGAGGCGCTCGCGGCCAAAGCCTTGGCCGCGGCCAAGAAGCAGGCCGAGGAGTACGTCGCGCAGGAGCAGGCTTACGCCAACCAGACCGGGCACTACCTGGACCCGACCACGATGGACGGGGCCAAGACCTTCCTGAGCGGGCCCGCCGGGCCGACGCCGACGACGGACCCCGGATTGGAGACGCCCACGACGACCGGGAAGGGCTGCGTCGACAGCCGCGGCATCCCCTGCATCGGCGACGGCACCACCGACTTCGAAAGCCCCACCGGCACCGTCGACCCGGCCGCGCCCGTGGTGGACCAGGGCTACGAGTCCGGCGTCCCCCCCGGCGGCGCCCCCGGCACCAAGGTCGGCGACATCGCCACCGGCCACGAGGGCGAGGACCTCTCCAAGTTCGCCGCCGCCGGCGCGCAGAGCTACGGCCACGGCGGCGGAGGCGGCGGGTTCACCGGCGCCGAGCGCGTCGCGTTGGGCGGGTCCGCCTCGGCCGACCTCGCCGCCCTCCGCGCCGACATCGCGCGCGGCGCCTCCAAGGAGGCTCAGGACGCCATCTCGGCGATGCTCAAGAAGAATCCGCGGAGCTTCCAGGCGCACCTCCTCGACGCCGAGGCCAAGAACTCGGCCGGGGACTGGCAGGGCGCCGAGTTCGCCGCGCGCGAAGCCATCGCCTTGAACCCCACCGACCCCCGGGGTTATAAGGAGCTGGCGGTCTCCCTCCTGCACCAGGGCAAGGACGCCGAGGCCCTCGAGGCCGCCCAGCGGGCGGCCCAGCTCGACCCCGACGACGCCGACGCCCAGATGCTGATGGCCTTCGCCTTCGAGGGGATGGGCCGCAAAGACGAGATGATGCGGGCCGTCGAGCGGGCCGCCGAGCTCGACCCCGGCCGCTTCTCCTCCTATTTGGACCTGGCCCGCAAGGGCAAGCGCCTCTTCGACCGCCGCCGGACGATGAAGGGCTGGCACGGCATCCCGGTGCCGGCGCCCGGC
>SCTT01000032.1 GCA_004322435.1 bacterium | reverse complement strand
CGCTCGAGCATCCCGTCCACGAACTTCGTGTACGCCGGGGTCGGCTCCTTGACCTTGTTGATGGATTCGAGCAGCTTGGTCGCGCTGTCGCCCACGGCCTTTTCGGTCTTGATGTAGGGCTCGAGGATGCCCTCGGCCAGGGCGACGTGGGCCTTGGTGACGCCCGAGGCGCCCTTGTTCGTATAGAGGATGCGGGCGACCTCTTCCTGGTGCCCGAGGCGCACGCGGCCGAAGCCCGGCAGCTCCGAGCCGGCCCCGGCCTTGAGGATGTTCGTCGCCAGCGCCGGGTCGGCCAGCACGGCCTTCTCGAACATCCCCTGGGCCTGGTCGCGCACCTCGTCGGTGAGGTGCAGGCGGCCCGCCATCCCGCCTTCCTGCTGGCTGATGGAGTAGTACTGGTAAGGGTTGACCTTGCCGCCCGCCCCGCCGCCGACGGCCTTCTCGAGCTCGAGGCGGATGGCCTCGTACTTCATGTCCTTGGTGACCTTGAAGTTGCCCTTCTCGCCGGTCGCCTCGGTCAGGTTGAACTCGAAGATGCGGGTGATGAGCGGCCGCGACGGCGCGTTCTTGAGCGGGAGCTCGGCGATGTCGGCGGCGGCGTTCGCGATGCGGTGCGTCTCGCCGGAGGCCGTGTACTCCTTGAAGCCCTGCTGCGAGCGCTGCTGGTCGGCGACGGCCGCCGCGGTCTTGGCGGAGAAGGTCGGGATGAAGGCCCACAGCGGCACGCCCATCAAGGTGGCTTCCATCGAGGCCATGCCGGCGGCCTGCGCGCGCTTGATGCGCCGCTCGACGTCCGCGCCGTCCACCGAGTTCATCCGGTACGAATACTCGCGGAAGCCCGTCTCGACGACTTTGTTGAAGGCGTAGTACTTGGCGAACTGGTCTCCCATCGCGCCGACGGTGCCCAAGGTCTTCCCGACCGCGCCGCTCTCCATCGCCCAGCCCAGCCCGCGGTCGAAGAGGTTGGCCCCGGTGCTCCAGCCCCAGCGCGCGCCGACCTTGTTGACGACGGCCTGGCCCGCGGCGAAGGTGTTGCCGACCAGGCCGCGGTCGGCCAACGACGTCGCCGCGCGGGAGACGACGGTCTCCTCGAAGGCCGTCGACGGCAGCCCCAGATAGAGGACCCAGGCGTTCTTGGCGCCCCAGCTGGCGCCCGACTGGGCGCCGTCCACGAAGGCCTGGCCTTTGAAGTCGTTCATCGCCCAGTTGATGCCGCCCGACACGCCGCCCGACATGCCGACGAAGGCGGCGTGCCGGACGCCGGCGTTGATCCCGCGGATGGCGGTGGCCGCCAGGACGCGGCCCACCGCCGTCTTCTGGCGGAGGGTGTTCGCGGCCGGCGAGAGGGACTGGAGGCGCAGCGCGCCGTGCTCGGCGACCGCGCCGACGACCTTGAGCACCGTGGAGGCGGCCTTGCCCACGCGGCCCATCGTCGCGAGGACGTTGGCCGCCGAGTAGGCGGTCTTCGCGAGGCCGCTCAAGAGCGCCGCGCCCGCGGGGGCGGCGACGGCCAGGACCACGCTCGAGATGACGATGTCCCGGCCGATGTCCACCCACATGTGGGTCTTCATCAGGCTCGTGACGGTCTGATTGACCTTGCGCAGCACCGCCTCGGTGCGGTCGGCCCGGGTGGGGTCGTCGCCGGTCGAGCCCGCCTCGACCTGCCAGTGGGTGCGCTGGGCGTCCGTGTCGAGGGCCAAGAGCGACTCGCGGGCCGCGGCGAAGTCGCCCCGCGAGATCTGCTCCGCCATGCCCTTGAGCTTGGGCATCCAGAGCTCGAGGTCGGCGCGCTTCTGGTTGTAGCCCTTCGTCCCGAAGACCTTGCCGCCCCACTTGTAGAGCTTGCGCGACCAGCCGGAGTCCTCCTCGTTGCCGAGCTGGGTCATCAGGGGGATGGAGGAGTAGATGCGGGAGTCGAGGCCGACCTCGCCCAGCTCTTTCTGGGTCGCGACGAGGGCGCCCTGCACCACGCCCATGCCTCCGGCGTGGTCGGTCTTCTTGAGCTCGACCTCGAGCTTGTCGTAGACGAGCAGCAGGCGGCGGAGGCGCTCGGCGAGCTCGACGGCCTGCTTGGTGTAGTTGGCCTTCACCGAATCGCTGAAGGGGCCCTTCTTGAGCGCCTCGCGCAGCTGCTTGGAGTCGGGCGAGTCCTCGACCGCGCGCGTCACGTAATCGCCGGCCTTGAGCTGGACCCAGCCGCGCTTGGCGTCGAGGTACTTGCCGTCCTTGGTGACCTTGAAGACCTCCATGCTCACGCCTTCGAGCTGGGTGTAGGTCTGGTTGCGCTGGGCTTCGAGGAAGGCGAGCGTCAGGTACTTCTTGACGAGCCCCTCGTCGGCCTGCAGACCCTGGATCTCCTGCTGCGTGATGACGTCCCGACCCTTATAGCCGTCCACGCGGGCCTGGTACGCCTTGTAGAACTCCTCGGCCTTTTTCACGTGCTCGTCGCGCTTCTCGAGCTTGCACTTGGCCAGCTCGTACTCGTTGGCGACGACCTTGTCGCAGTACTGGTCGTACTTGTTGACGCTCTTGCCCTGGGCCTTGGCTTTGAGGCGCGCGAAGAGCGCGTCGGTCTGCTTCAGGATCTCGTCTTCGGTGACGTTCTCCGAGAGCATCGTCGCCATC
>SCTT01000288.1 GCA_004322435.1 bacterium | reverse complement strand
CGCGTAGGCCCCGAGCGCCAGCGCGAGCGGGGGGCGCTTGCGCGCGGCCTCGGCCGACCGGGCCGGGTCCTCGACGAAGTCGTAGAACGCGTCGAGGCCTAAGGACGCCACCGGTACTCCAGCCCGGCGGGCTGCAAGGCCCCCAGGCGCTCGAGGAGCCCCAAGTCCGGCCCGCGCATGAAGGCCAGGCGCGACTCGAGCATGTCCATGATGCCGGAGAGCGCTTCGCCCTCGCGGTAGACCTCGGGGGTCCCTTGGATGCCCCCGAGCTCGGCGGCCAGCTGGACCGCCCGCCAGGAGTCGCCGAGCTCGTCGACGTAGCCGAGCTTCAGCGCCTGCTCGCCGGTGACGATGCGCCCGTCGGCGAAGGGCTTGACCGCGTCGACCGTCATATGGCGCCCGTCGGCGACGGCGACGAGGAACTGGCCGTAAGCGTTGTCGATGACGCCCTGCAGGAGGGCGCGCTCCTCCTCGGTCATCGGGCGCGTCATCGAGCCGATGTCCTTCATCTTCCCGGACTTGATCGGCGCCTGCTTGACCCCGAGCTTGGCCATCAGCCCCTCGACGTTCATCGTGTTGAAGATGACGCCGATCGATCCCACGAGCGTCCCGGGATGGGCGACGATCTTGTCGCAGGCCACGGCCAGGTAGTAGCCGCCGGAGGCGGCCACGTCCCCGAGCTGGGCCACGACCGGCTTCTTGTGCTCCTTGCGGATCCGGGCGAGCAGCGCGTGGAGCTCCTGGACGGAGCCCACCGAGCCTCCGGGGGAGTTGATCGCCAGGACGATGGCCTTGACCTCCGTCTTCTTCGCGAGGCGTTCGAGGCGCTTGCCCCAGGCGCCGGAGCCCTTGGCCCAGACGCCGCCGCCGTCCTGCTGGAAGATGGCGCCCTCGATCTGGACGACGCCGACGTACTCCTTCTTGCCGGAGGAGAGCAGGCCCTTCGGGAGCTTGATCGAGGCCTTCTCCTTGGGTCCTTCCTTGGCCGTCGGCCGCAGCAGCAGCACGCCCGCGGCCAACAGCGACGCCGCGTAGAGGCCGATCAGCGCCTTGACCGCCAGGCGGCGCGGCCTGCGCGGCTCCGGAGCCGGCTCCGGGTTCGGCGCCGGCTCGGCCGGGGCTCCGGCCAGGTCCTGAGGCTTGTGCTCGTCGGGGGTGTCGCTCATAGGGTTGCCTAGGCCTTCCGGGGGATCTCCGCCACGTCCACCACGCGGTTGCGGCCGGTGTCCTTGGCGTGGTAGAGCGCGCGGTCGGCCTGGCGGACGATGGCGTCCGCCGCGGCCCCGTCGCGCGGGTAGTGGGCGATCCCGAGGGAGATGGTGACGCTGACGCGCTGCATGGCTAGCTCGAAGGAGGCCGTCTCGATGGCCTTGCGCAGGGCCTCCGCCTTGCGCAGCACGCCCGCCGGCTCGGCGCGGGGGAGCAGGATGGCGAACTCCTCGCCGCCGTAGCGCGCCACGAAGTCCGTCTCGTAGACGCTGCCGCGCAGGATCTCGCCCACCCGGCTCAACACCTCGTCGCCGAACTGATGGCCGTAGCTGTCATTCAAATTCTTGAACTTGTCGATGTCAAGGAGCATCAGGCAGAACGTGGTCTTGAACGTCTGGGCGCGCACGACCTCCTCGGCGAGGCGCTCGTCGAGCACGCGGCGGCGGTAGGCCCCGGTCAGGCCGTCCACCAGCGAGAACTTCTCGACCTCCTGGAAGAGCTTGATGCGGCGGAAGGCGAAAGAGATCTCCTCGACGAAGGTCTGGGCGCGCATCAGCATCGCCTCGGCGTCGGCCTCGCGCGGGATGCGCGCGTAGAAGTAGCCGATCAGCTTCTCCGACTCGAAGATGGGCACCGCGACCGCCCGCTCGGGCTTGTCGACCACGCGGGCGACCGTCATCGCGACCGCGTTCTCCTGCATCCAGCGCGAGAGGGTGTCCCAGGTCGCGCCCGGCGAGCCGCTCAGCCGCCGGCGGGCCAAGAGGCGCATCGCGTCGCTCGCCTTCTGCTCGACCACGTAGACCGCGAACTCCTCGACGCGAAGATACTGCTCGACGGCCGCCTCGAGCTTGGGGCGGACGCCGTCCCAGGTCATCACCTCGGCCATGCCCTTGACCATCCCGTAGAGCGCGTGCACCTCCCGCTGCTCGACCTCGACGTCCTTCGAGCGCGACTTGGCCGCGGCCAGGCCCTTGGTGAGCGCGGCGGCCGTCGCGCGGCGCTGGGCGAGCGCCTCAGACAGGCGCACCGCCTCCCCCGCGTTGCGCTGGACGACGATGCCGGCCCAGAGGCAGGCGCCGAGGCTCGAGGCGCCCGCCGCGGCCCAGCGGAGGCGCTCGGCCCCCGGGACGAGGAACAGGCCCGCGAGCCACACCAGCGCCGTCGCCGCCGAGCAGGCCCACCCCCCCCACGCGCGCGTCGGGCCCGACAGCCACAGCGCGGCCGGGGGCATCAGCCACATCACGCCCATCATGAGCTCGGGGGTCATCCCGTCACCTGGTTGCGGCCGGACTCTTTGGACTTATAGAGCCTCTCGTCGGCGACGCGCACGAGCTGGGTCTGGGTCGCCGCGTCCGTCGGGAACACCGCCACGCCGAAGCTCATCGTCACCTTCGTGCGCCGGCCCTGGAAGACGAAGGGCTCCGCCGCGACCGCCGCGCGGATGCGCTCGGCCGTCTGCAGGGCCTGGTCGCGCAGGGTGTTCGGCAGGATCAGCGAGAACTCCTCGCCGCCGTAGCGCGCGACCACGTCCACCGGCCGGGTGTGGGCCGTCAAGAGGCGCGCGACGGTGCGCAGCAGCTCGTCGCCGGCCTGGTGCCCGTAGGTGTCGTTGTAGGACTTGAAGTGGTCGATGTCCGACATCACGACGGCCGTCGGCATCTGGCCGCGGCCCGCGCGCAGCAGCTCGTCTTTGAGCTTCTGGTGGAAGGTGCGCTGCGTCGCCAGCTGGGTGAGGCCGTCGTGCGTCGCGAGCTGGTGCGCCTCCTCGTAGAGGCGGATGTTCTCCAAGGTCATCGACGCGAGGGTCGCGAAGAGGTCCACGGTGCGCAGGTCGTCGTTCGAGTAGGCGTCGGGGGCCGCGGCGTCCAAGCGCAGGAAGCCGTAGGGCTTCTGAGCGACGGTCAGCGGGACGACCAAGGCCGACCGGAACGGGGGCGCGGCCGGCCTTGGGCCGAAGCGGTCCTCGGTCTTCATGTCGCGCACCAGGACCGCGGTCTTGGTCTTGACCGCCCAGTCGACCTGCGGGTCCTTGGGCGTCCCGGCCAGCACCTGGACCTTCGTCCCCTTATAGCGGGTCTCGACGATGCGCAACAGGCGCCGCTGGACCTCGTCGCCGTCCATCGTGGTGCCGAGGCTCTTGGCGGCCTGCGTCATGTCCCGGCGCAGGCGGATCTGGGCGACGGCGGAGGCCTCGTAGGTGCTGTAGAACTTGAGCTCGCGCTCGGCGTCCTTCGAGACCGCCTCGAGCTTGTCCGTCTCGGCCAGGGCCGCGGTCCGGACCGCCGCCAGGCGGCCGCGGTGGTAGCCGATGCCGAAGGAGAGGATCCAGATGCCGAGCGCCTCGACGGCCAAGCCGACCCGGGCGGGGGCGGCCGACTCGCGCGCCATCAGCAAGAACGCCGCCGCGGTGGCCAGGAACACGAAGATGATGTGCATCTCGTCGTCATGACGGTGGTCGTTCCAGAGGAAGATCAGGCCGTAGAGCGGGAAGATGACCGGCTCCCAGCCCTGCGTGAGGAACAGGGCCGCCGAGACGGCAGCGAACAGGGCGTTGGCCCCCAGGAGCGTGAGCGCGCGGTCGGACATGATTAAGGAAAAGCCTCCCCGAAGCATAGACTCCAATCCCGGTTAAATCAATGCTTCTTTACCGAACCGTAACCACCCCCCCTTGTCGTCGGAGGAGACGGCTGTTATACTAGCCGGGAATGGGGGTGAACAGGTTCGACAGGAGCCGTTCATCCGGGATGTCGCAGGCCCTGGTTGGCCAGAGCCAGGTAAAAATCCGGCCAAAACACAAAAGCCAACACTCCGTTGGCCTGGGCCACTGCCTAAACCGCAGTGAGTCCACGTTGGTCCTCGACGCCTGCTAGGGGGTCGCCAACGTCATGAGCAGGCTGGGTGAACAGGCGCCCGTTCCGTCGCGGGTTCACCGAGACCAATACGGAGCTGGCCGGGGGATACTCGTCCGCAGGTTTTCTCCCGGCGAGACAAAAAGCGGACTAAGCCTGTAGTGGCCCCGGAGGCCGTCTCTTGGACGAGGGTGCGATTCCCTCCACCTCCACCACTCACCCGGCCCCCCCTCCCTAGGGGGGGCCGCCATTTTCCCCCACTACAGATTAGGGACAGTCCCTAATCTGTAGTTCCCGAATTCCGCTAAACTACGGGGGTGAAGACGGCGGGGACGGCGATCCTGGTGGTCGAAGACGACGACGACTGGCAGCAGCTCATCCGGCTGTTCCTGAAGTCGGCCAAGTACGCGGACGTCCGCTACGCCTCGAGCGGCAAGCAGGCGCTCAAGCTCGCCAAGTCCCGCCCCCCCGACTGCGTCATCCTGGACCTCCATCTGACGGATTCCGACGGGACGGAGGTCATCAAAAAGCTCCGGGCCTTGCCCGAGACCGCCCACGTCCCCATCCTGATGATGACCAGCTACGCGGCGGAGAAGGCCAACAGCCTCCGCTCCGGGGCCGACTACTTCATCGCGAAATCCCCCAACGGCGAGGAGCTCCTGGCGACCCTCGAGGCCCTGTTCCGACGCCGCGACATGGACAGCCGCCTGACCCGCAAGGGAGACCTGGCCTACCGCCACGACACCCGGGAGGTCTATTTCGGGGACGCCCCGGGGGTCGCGCTGACCCCGAAGCCCTTCGAGCTCCTCGTGACCTTGGTGGAGCGCTCCCCGGCCCCGGTGGGCCGCGACGAGCTCTCGACGATGGTGGACAACCGCGAGGACGCGTCCCTGTCCCGGGCCCTCGACATCATGGTCAACCGCCTCCGGAAGGCGCTCCCCCCCGAGGTCGGCCGGCGCATCCGTGCCGTCCGGGGCTTCGGCTACGCCTACGTGCCCGGGTAACTTCGGCCGTTACGCAGGAATTCGAAGTTTGTTTCCCCCCCTCATCACGCCTGTGAATTGAACTCGGCGGGCTTTACGGGTACCCCTATGGTATGCCCGTCGCGGCCCTCCTGGCCCTGCTGACCCTCTGCGTCCCGGCGCAGGCCGACGACTACCAGGCGCTGGCCGACGGCCTCGCCAAAGCGGCGCGCAGGGCGGGCGTGAAGCGGGTCGCCGTGATGTCCCTGGCCCCCATCGGCGGCGCCGACGCGAACGGCGCCTCGGCGGTGGCGGAGCGCCTGGTGCTCAAGCTAGCCGCCCAGGACGGCCTCCAGGTCGTCGAGCGCGCCCTGCTGGACCGCGTCTTGACCGAGCAGAAGCTCGCCCAGACCGGGGCCCTCGATTCCCGCGGCGCCCAGGGCCTCAAGGTCCTGGGCGTCGACGCCATCGTGACCGGCAGCCTCATCAAGACCTCCGGCCGCCGGGCGGAGGTCAACGTAAGGCTCATCGGGGCGTCCGACGCTCGCGTGCTGGGGGCGGCCTCGGCCGAGGTCCGGGCCGACTGGGTGGAGGGCGGGCCCGGTCCCGCCGAAGAGACGCTGCCCGTGCCGCCTCCGCCGGCCCTCGACGGGAACTTCTCGGCCTGGTGGGAGCGCTCCAAGCCGCGGGACAACCCCGCCTGCGTGGGCTGGGAAGGGCGCGTCGACGACCTGCAGACGTACGCGCTCCCTCTCAAGGTCCGCTACTGGGCCTCGGCCCTCGCCGAGGGGGTCGAGCGCGGCGGCCTCAAGCGCAACCCGGGCTCCGAGATCCGCAGCCTCCGCACCCGCGCCCGCTTCTACGCGGAGCTGCGCGAGGCGGCCGAGGCGGGCGCCGAACCACTCTCGCCCGAGGAGCTCTCGGCTCTGGCGCGCGCGGAATCCGCCGTCGAGCGGCTCACCGACAAGTGCGGAGGCTGAGCGCGGGTCAGACGGGCAGGGCCGAGAGGGCCGCCGCGAACTCGCCGGCGGTGCGCAGGCGCTTGTCGGGGTCCGGGGTCAGAGCCTGGGCCATCACCGCGTCGAACCCGTCCGGCAGGCCTTGGACGACGCGGGAGGCG
>SCTT01000287.1 GCA_004322435.1 bacterium | reverse complement strand
GGGACCCCGCCCGTGTCGCCCGCGCTCTGGCCCTGCCCGCTTTGCCGCCCGGCTGGGCCGAGACGTTCGCCTAGACGAGCGACTCCGTCTTGGGCACGCGCACGACCACGGTGCCCGCGATCTTGTCGTGCCAGGTGCGCCCCTCGGGGTCCCAGCCGGCCCAGAAAAACCCCAAGAACGCCGGGAAGGCCGAGAACCAGCTCGCGAGGTGGCGGACGGCGGCCACCGTGAGGTCCATGGGCTTGCCGTCGACGCGCACGCCGCGGATGCCTAAGACGATGCCGCCGAAGGTCGTCCCCTTCCAAGTCCACAGCGCGACCTGGTAGGCCGCCCAGGCGAAGACGCCGAAGGTCAGCACCGGCGTGATGAGCGCGATGACTCCAACGGCGACGACGTCGATGGCCGTCGCGCCCAGGCGCAGCCCGAAGGAGGCGCGCGGCAGGCCGAGGGCGTCGGGCGCGGGGGCGGCGGGAGCGGCGGGTTCGGCGGTCTGGGCGGCGACGGTCATGGGAGCCTCCGAGGGCGCGGTCTCACGGCGTACGAGCTCGACGGACGCCAAAGCCGCCGCCCCCAGGCCCCAGGCGGTGACGAGGAGCCACAGGGGCAGGGCGACGACGGGGACGGCCAAGAGCGGCAAGGCCAGCGCGCCGCCGGCCAGCACCGCGCGCCAGCCCGAGAGCCCCAGGCGCGTCCCCGCGAGCTGGAACACGGCGGCCTTGCCGAGGACGGCCGCGGCGAGCCCCGCTCCCGCGAGGAAGGGCACGAAGACGATGCCGAACACGCTCACGAGGAGCAGCAGGCTCATCGGTCCCGCGAGGCAGGCGATGAGGAGCCCCGCCAGGAAGGCGGTGGCGGGCTGGGCTTCGAGGACGTGGGCCGCGGCGCCCACGGGTCCGGCGGCCGCCGCGCCGACGAGGACGTAGCCAAGCACCAGGAGCGCGCCGACGGCCCACGCCCAGGGGGCGTCGTGCGGGATGAGGCGGAGCTTGAAGAGCCCGTCGGCGGCCCAATGCTGCAGCCAGCCGAAGGCGTTCCCGACTTGGCCGAACCGCGCGGCGAAGGAGACCTCCTGCCGGTCGCCCCGGACCTCGGCGGCGGGGTCGATTTCGAGCGTCCCGCCGACGGCCACCGCGTCGCCGCCGACGCGCGCGGCGGGCTCGAGCCGGGAGGAGCCGAGCACGACCACCGCGTCCCGGCCGACGGGGCCGTCGAGGACGAGGTCGCCGCCCACGACGACGACCGAGTCCCGCACCGAGCCCAGCACCTTCGCCGAGCCGCCGATGACGACGACCTCCTTGGCGCTCTGGCCGGCCTCGAGAGTCACGTCCCGCCCGAAGGCGACGATCGACCGCGGTTCGGAGGCGTGCGCTGCCGCGGCCAGGGCCGACAACAGCAGGGATGCGAGGATGTTCATGCGTTCTCCTTAGTCGACGCGCCCCCGCGGCAGCGCGGCGAGCGCCGCCGTCGGGAGGACGCAAAGGGTCAGGCCGGCGGCGACGGCCGCGGCGAGCGGGGCGCGCGCGGTCCAGGCGGCGCGCCCCAGGGCTCCGGCCAGCACCTGGAGCCAGCCGAGGCTCGCGGAGGCCCGCGCGGAGGCCTCGGCCAGCGGGGCGTGCGAGGCCCCGCCCAGCGCGGCGGCGGCCAGGGCCAGGGCGGCGAGGAAGGTGGCCTGGCCGGCCGGGCTCCAGGTCCACCAGGGCCGCGCGTGCCAGGGCCGGGCGCGGAGCGCGGCCGCGGCGAGGACGCGGGCCGAGAGCGAGCGCGGCGCGCGCGCGGCGGGCAGGGCCTTGAGCCGGCGGTCCAGCTCGCCCTCCCAGCTCACGCGCCCTCCAGCGCGCGGCGCAGCGCCGCGCGGGCGCGGAAGATGTCGCTTTTGACCTTGGCCAGGCTGACGCCGAGCTCCCGGGCGATGTCCTCGTAGGCCAGCTCCGAGAAATGGAAGAGGGCGAGCGGGACGCGCTGGTGCTCGGGCAGCGCGGCCACGGCCGCCTCGAGCTCGGCGTCGGTGTAGTCCCGCGTCGGGGCGGCGGGCTCCGGCGCGTCGAAGGGGGCGTCGTCCGTGCCGAGCTCGGAGAACAGCTTCCAGCGCGCGCGGTGGCGGCTTAGGTGGTTGAGGCACTGGTTGGTGACGACGGTCTTGAGCCAGGCGCCCGCGCGGGGGTCGTCTTTGAGGGAGTCGTAGCGCTCGAAGGCCTTGAGGAAGGCCTCCGCGGAGGCGTCCTCCGCCTCCGCCGCGCGTCCCAAGAGCCTGTAGGCCGTCGTGTACACCATGTCCTCGTAGCGGGCGATGAAGTCCGGGAAGTCGGTCACGCTGGCTTCATGCCCTATACCTAGAACACGGCGAGGGCGGGAAAGTTGCAGCCTTCCCGCGGGGTCAGTATCGCACTTCGGGGCGGGTCAGTTCCCGGTCAGGGGGCGGAACGTCCGGCGCTTGGGCGGCGCCGCCGGCGCGGCCGGCGCCGTCGGGGGGGGCGAAGGGCGGGCGGTCGCCGGCGAGGGGCGGGCGGGGAGGGCCAGGAAGGCGGAGGAGGTGTTGGAGGCGTGAGAGCCGTGGAGGAGCGACTCGCTCATCGGCGCGATGCGCGGGCGCTCCGCGGGCTCCGGGGCGACGGGCCGGGGCTTGGGGAAGGAGGGCTCGGGTTCCGGGTCGGCGGCGACCGCCTCCGGCGCCGGGGCCGGGGCGGCCGGCGGCGCGACGGCCTCCGGCTCCTCCTTGGCCCACTCGGCGTCCGGGAGCGGGCGCATGTCCCCCTTCGCCAGCGACGCCTCGAGCCAGAGCTTCTCCATCCCGCCGGTCGACACCGACAGGGCCGGCGGCGGGGCGGCCGCGCGCTCGGCCTTCGGAAGGCACAGGTACCCGGCCAGCCCGGCCAGCACGACGAAGACGATGAAGAAGGTCTCGCGTTCGCCCT
>SCTT01000286.1 GCA_004322435.1 bacterium | reverse complement strand
GCCGCCTCCGGCCCGAGCAGGGATTTTGCCAATGAGTAAACGGTGGCGATGAGCAGCCCGGAGACCGCCAGTTGGAACGCGTAGAACAACCCCAATCCCGGTCCCCAAATCCAGTGCAAGGTGGCGCAGAGCAGGGGAAACACGGGGGCTACGACGGAGCGATACGTCGATCCTAGCAGGGGATAGGTGAACCCTCTCCCTCCGAGCAGGTTCTGGGCGATGGTTGCATATTCCCAATGAGCGTCCGGGCCGCCGTTGACCTGCAGGATGGATAGGAGCGCCGCCAATCTTACTGCGAGGCCTATCGGGAGGATTAATCGTAGGGGGTGGCGGTCCATCGCGGGCAGAATATCAAACTGGTTCGGCACAGTAGGGTACAATGAGCACCTTGACCGTTGTGAGAACTGCCCCATCCTGGATTGGTTCAATTTCCCTCCGTCGATTGGCGGTCGTCTCGACGTTGACGACGGCGGGTCTCTTGGGGCTCCACGCCCGGAATTTCGACGACACGGCCCGGTTCGCCGGGGACACCTGGGAATATCAATCTTTGGCGGTCAATCTGGTCAAGGGCCGCGGATATCCTCGGTTCGGGGAACTCGTCCCCTTCCCCGAATACGCGTTCAACGCGGACGCCCGGCTCGCCCCCCATTACCCGCGCTTCGTCGAGGCGGGGCAACACGGTGGAGAGTGGAATTTCTATCGGACGCCGGGGTATCCGATGTTCTTGGCCGGGATTTATGCATTGACCGGGGTCCACCCCCTTGCCGCCAAGTTGGCCCAGTCTCTGCTCCTATTCTTGGTCGCGGGAAGCCTCATTTGGGTCGGCCGAGAACTCTGGGGAGAGGTCGGGGCGCGATCCGGGGCGCTTGCCGGACCCGTTTATGCCGGCATCTACGGCTATCAGGCGGGGGCGATCTTGACGGAGCCGTTGATTGCGTTTTCGCTGGTCCTCATCGCCGCCGCCTTCTTAAACTGGCGCAGGAGACCCGGTCTCCCCAGCGCTGCCCTTCTCGGAGGGACCTTCGCCCTGTCCCTGACCGTCAAGGCGAGCAACGCGTTCATCCCGCCTTTTATCTGCTTGCTCATGCTGGGACGAGGCTCGCCGAGCGGCTTGCTGAGACGGGCCGTCCAGCCGTTGGCGTCCGCAGCCGCCATGGCGGTGTGCCTCGCCCCCTACGCGCTCTTTGCCTCCGTCCGGGCCGAAAGGCCCGTGGTCCTCTCGACCCAAGGCCCCACTTCACTTTTGGACAACAACAACGAGTTCTCGCTGGAAAAGCGCGCGTGGGGTCCGGAGTGGCGGGATGACCCCAGAGCATTCTACAACCGGGCGGACATCGCCTCACTCTCCCCCCTTGCCAAAGTCGCGGCCTTTTACTCCTCGCGCCCGAGAGGGCTGCTCCGAGCCGCCGGGTACAAGTTGGAAGCCGGGTTCCGCCACGCCGTCTTCCTAAAATGGGTCTTGTCCGTGTTGGGGGCCGATGCGCTCGTTTTCCTGCTACTAGGCCTCGAAGTGGTTCGGAACCGGATTTCATCGGGTCTAGCCATCGGGACCTTGCTCGTCGGGACCTCGGCCGTCGTACTCGCGCTGTCGGCCTTCCAGATGATCGGCGTCGTGCCGTTGGCCGGGGCCGCCGCTGCGCTGGTTTGGGCTCGGGGCGGAGGCCAGTTGTTCGAGCTCCTGCGAGGCCTTCACGCGGTGCTTCTGGGCAATTTCACCTTGATATTCATCGTCTTCGACGGAACCCCCCGCTTCTTCAGCGTGGCGCAGCCTTTCTTCGCCCTGTTGGCGTTTCGTTTCGCGTACGAGACGGTGTTCGACCCGCGCGTCTGGGCCGAAAGGGCCGCGGCTCCCCGTGGCGGCTGACGGCCGCGAGGCAGGTTTGGCCGCCGCGTTCGCGGCCGCGGTGACGGCCTTGGTGGTCGTTTGGGTGCCTCTGACGGACTTCGCCGACGCTCAGGGCGACACCCTTGAGTACCAGTCGCTCGGCGCCAACTGCGCGCTGGGCCTCGGCTTTCCGACTTTCGGCTTGGTTCGGAACGAAGCCGCCTATCGATTCGGACAGTTCGACCAACGGCCCGGGTATTACGATGAATTCCGGGCGGCCGGCGCCGGGGGCGGTCGGACGGAGTTCCTCCGGGCTCCGGGATACCCGCTCTTCCTAGCCGCCGTCTACCGGGTCTTCGGCGTGCGCCCGCTGGCGGCGAAGCGGCTCCAACTCGCTCTCGTCCTCGTCATCGCCCTCTCGTTGCCGTGGGTCGGCCGCGCCCATTGGGGGCCGACGGGGACCGTCGCGGGCGCCATCGCCGCTCCGCTCTTCGTGCTTTCGTTTGGACGGAGCGCAGGTTACATCCTGGCGGAGACCTTGTCAGCTTTCACTCTTTGGGCGCTGCTCGTCTCGTTCCCCCCCCGGCGCGCCCCGATTACGAACGCGCGCGCGGTCTGGATCGGCTTCTTGACCGGGGTCGCCCTTCTGACCAAGGCGACAGCCGTCTTCATCGCCCCGATGGTCTTGGTCCTTGTCCTTGGGGCGGAGGGCCGCGGCCGCCGGGCGGCGGCCGGGTGCCTGTTAGGCCTGTTCGTCGTCCTGGCGCCCTACTCCACATTCGCCTCGAAGAAGGCGGGGCGCTTCGTTTTCCTGTCGACCCAAGGGGGCGGCGCCCTCCTCGACGACAACAATGAGATCGCGCTCCGCAAGGGAGAATGGGCCAAGCAGTGGCGGGGCGACCCTTCCGCGCTCTACAACCAGCCAGGTTGGAAGGAGCTTCCCGCGCCGCTCAAGGTCGCGCGGTTCTACCTGAGCGACTGGACGGCCCTCCCTCGGGCTTTGAAATACAAGTTCGACGCCGGGTTGGAGCGGGCCTACTCTTGGAAGCTCCTCATCTGCCTGCTGCTCTGCGATGCCTTGCTGGGTTTGGGCGCAGGCCGGCTGCGTCGCCTCAACGCGGCCCATGCCGCCTCGAGGCTCTTGTTCGTGCTCGCTGCCGGAAGCCTCCCGCTGGCCTCGGTGCTGGGGCATGTCGGCGGCGCGACCCTGTGCGCGGCGTTGCTCTTGTGCTGGCTCGCGGCCTCGGTGACCGGCTCCCCGAGCGTGCCGGACGTCGTCCCGGGGGTCGCGAAGTCCTACTTCCTGAACTTCGTCCTGGTCTTCGCGGTCTTCGACGGGAACTACCGCTTCATTAGCGTCTTGGAATGGCTCGCCCTGATGTTGGGCTGCCTGTTCGGGCTCGACGCTGTCGTGGACTGGGGGGGCTGGTTCAACGGGGACCCAGGCCCCTCCGGCCCGCTGTCGCAGCTGCAAGGCAAGTGGGAGTCCCCAGCGGCCCGACCAGGATGACCCGCGGGCCGGCGTAGGCGGTCGGTCCCCAGGAGCGGAAGCGCGCGGCCATCGGCTCCGGCAGCGCGGTCCGGTCCCAAGCCAGAAAGCGGACGCCCCATCGGGTCAGGCCCCGGCGTTGGTCCTCGCAACCAGCGTCGTGAACGAAGAAGGCGGCCGAGTCCGCGCGGCGCTCGGCGAAGTCACGCACGAAGTAATTCGACTGACGGTAGGCGACGACCCTCCCTGCGAACGCCGGCAGGGTCTCCTCGAGCGCCCGCGGCGCGAGGACGACGTCCGTCCGTCCGACGACGTCCGGGAGGACGCGCCAGAATCCCGGGTCCAGGGTCGAGAGGTCGTCCTTCAAGACCCCCGCTACCCCCGACGGGAAGAGATTGAGGAGGGCGAGGGCGGCCGCTGCGGCGCCGGCCATCCTCCAGCGCGCCGTGAGGGGCGTCGGTGCGGCGCCGACGACGGCGTCGGCTGCGGCGAATTGGAGGACGACCATCAGGTAGGCGATGACCCGTCCCCAGGCTCCGTGGCGCACGGACGCGTAAGCGTAAAGGGCCGCGAGCAGGGCGGCAGAAAGTCCGATGGAATCGGCCTCCCCCGAACGTTGGCGACGCCAAAGCCCCCAGCCTCCCAGGAGGACAGCGGGCCAGCAGCGCGAGAACACGGATTCGAACAGTACCCCGCTGCCGGCGTCCCACAGGGAGGCCTGAGACCCGTCGATGAGACGTAGAAAAGGGAAGAAAGGCCACAGACCAGCCACTGCCAGCGCGGCCACTCCGGCCAGACCGGCTCCCGCCAGAGCCGAGGGCGAGGCGCGGCGGCCTTCGGTTAGCACGACGGCTGCGGTGAGCGCCGCGCAGAACAGGGCGGTGGGCGGATGGCAGAGCAGGACGGCGGCCCAGGCTGCGGCCGGGGGGAGCAGGCGCCGGGGGGAGGGCGACTCGAGGTACCGTGAGAGGCCGGCCGCGGCCAGGAGGGCCAAGGCGATACAGAAGGTCGAAGGATACGGCAGGGTGCGCCCGACGACGCGCAGATGGAGGAACGCGCTCCAGGACCAGGGGTCCCGCCCCCAGAGCAGCAGGACGAACCCCGCGTGGAGCGCGGCGGTCCAACCGGGACGCGCGTTTGAGGCGAAGCGGCGTGCGAAGACGAGCAGCGCCCAGCCCAGCAGGGCCAGGTTCGCCGCGCCGAAGGACACGAGCGCCCCGACGGGAGAGAACCCCGATGCTCGCGACGCCAGCCCGGCCAGAAGGTGATAGGGCGACAGATAAGGGCTCGGTGCGGCGAGGTTCAACTGGGGATGGCTGGGCGAGGTCGGGCGGGAGGCGAACTCCCGGACTACGGAGGCATGCTCCCAGAAATCTGAGGCCCAGTTGCCGCGGACGGCGTGGGCGAGGAGGAGCCCGGCCGCGAGCGCTCCCGCCGCCGCGAAGAGGCGCTTGGCCTCTTGAGGGACGATTTCCTCGGTCATCGCGGCCCCAGGGCAAGACCGCGGTAGAGGTTGTCGTACGCGGCGGCCGTTCGGGCCGGGGACCAGAGTTCCTCAATCCGGGTTCGGGCGACGGCGCCGCGCGAAGCCAGTGACGCCGGGTCGGACTCGGCCGCCTCCCGGATGGCCCAGGCAAGAGCGGCGGCGTCCCGCGTGGGGACCACCCACCCGGTCTCGCCGACCAGGTCCGCGCTGTCGCCGGCGTCGGTGACGGCGCAGGGGACACCGGATCCCATTGCTTCTCCGACCGAGTTGGAGGAGCTCTCGCTAACGGACGAGGAGCAGTAGAGGTCGAAGGTCGGCATCAGGTCGGGGACGTCGTCGCGCAGGCCGAGATAAGTAAAGCGGTCTCCCAGCTTCGCCCGGGCCGAACGGAGGAGGCGCTTGCCGTAGAGCCCCCTCTCCTCTCCGGCCAGAGCCAGGCGGAGCTTCGGGACCGCCACCGTCGCGCAGGCTTCGAAGAGGATTTCGAGGCCTTTGTAGGGGGTCGTGTTGCAGACCGCCCCGACCACGAAGGCGTCCGCGGGAAAGCCGAACCGCCGACGGGCGCGAGCCCGTTCCGGGGCGGAGAGAGGGCGGAACCGGGGGTCGAGCAGGTTTGGGAGGATGTGCGCGCCCGGACCGGGGACGAGCCCCTTGGCGTGCAGCGCGGCGGCGGAGTTCGCGACGTAGGCGGCGACCCCGAAGCGGGCCCGGAAGACGAGCGCGTCGGAGGCCAAGGAAGCCGGGCGACGGATGGCGAACAGGGCTCCGGCGTCGCGGACCCCGACGACCCACCGGGGTGCGCAGCCGAGCACCTTGAGTGCCACGCAGAGCGTGTGGGGGCGGGCGGAGAAAGTCTGGAGCAGGTGGGGCGCGAAGCCCGCGACCTCGCCGCGGAGCGCCCCGAGCAAGCCGCGCTCACCGAGGCTGCGGACCTCGCAGCGGGAGGCGGCGGGGTCTTTCGCCAGCGGGGCGTCCGGGCCGAGGACGACGACCCGGACCTCCCAGCCCCGTCGGGAGAGCGCGTCGGAGAGGAGCAGCACCTGGCGTTCCGTCCCTCCGGCCTTCAGGGAGTCCAGGACGAACATGAGTCGCAGGTTGGTCATGCTGTCGGAGGCCGCGGCGGTCAGACCGATGATATCCGTTGTCCTCGCAAGCTTCAATGCCGGGGCTGTGGTCCGGGTTTGGTCCCGGGCGCGGTAAACCGATATCATCTCTGGGAAGTGGCCCCCTGATGGACACCGAGCCCCCCCCGGCCGCGCTGCGCGGCGAGAGCGTCATCATCCTGTCGACGATCGACTGGGATTTCATCTGGCAGAGCCATCATGAGGTCGCGACCCGGCTGGCGGCGGCGGGCAACAAGGTCCTCTTCATTGAGAACACCGGCGTCCGCCCGCCGAACTTGTCGGATTTCCCGCGCATCGCGAGGCGCCTGAAGAACTGGTGGGGTGGGGTCAAGGGCTTCCGGGAGGTGCTCCCGAACATCGTCGTGCTTTCCCCCCTCGTGCTGCCTCTCCCCTACTCTCGCCTCGCGCACGTGATCAACACCTGGCTAATCGGGCGCTCCATCGCGTCCTGGGTGCGGGCGTCCGGTTCCCGCCCCCCGATCCTTTGGACCTTCCTTCCCACGCCCCTGGCCTTGAGCCTCGTCGAGGCGGCCGACCCTTCCGTCGTGGTCTACTTCTGCGTTTCGGGGTTCGCCGAGAGCTCCGCGGAGGCCGCCGTCGTCGCGGCAAGCGAGGCGGAGCTCGTAGCCCGGGCGGACCTCGTGTTCGCGTCCTCCGAGGCCCTCAAGGCCAAGTGCGCGGCGGTCCGGTCCGACGTCGTGCTGTTCCCGCTGGGGGTGAACTTCGAGCGTTTCTCCGCCGCCCGAGGGGGTGCGGCGGCTGCTGAGTTGGCGAGCATCCCGAAGCCGCGTTTCGGCTACGTCGGCGGGGTCCACCGCTGGGTCGACCTGGGGATGCTCGCGCAGCTCTCGGAGCTCATGCCGGACGCGCAGTTCGTCCTCGTGGGCCCGCTGCAGACGGACATCGGGCCGCTCCGGGGGCGGCCCAACATCCACCTCCTCGGCGCCCGCCCCCACGAAGACCTTGCTCCGATCCTCGCCGGCTTCGACGCGGGGCTTATCCCCTACCGCCGGGCCCCGTTCACCGACAGCGTTTATCCCTCGAAGATCAACGAGTACCACGCGATGGGGCTGCCGGTCGTCTCGACACGCCTGCCCGAGGTCGAGGCCTACAATCTGCGCCACGGCGGCGTCGTCGCCGTCGCCGACGACGCCGTGGGGTTCGCCGCGGCCTTGGCTTCCGCCGCGAAGTCGGGCTCCGAGGGTCGGGCCGCGCGCCTGGCGGCGGCGCGGGAGAACGGATGGGACGTCATCTTGCCGGCGATGATGGCGCGCGTCGCGGGGATTTTGGAGCGCAAGGACGGTCCGGGCCGGCCTTGGGCCGAGGTCGCGCGCCGCCTGCAGTGGAAGGCTCCTCGGGTCCTCGTCGCCGGCGCGGCCGCCGCCGCCGCGCTCGCCATGCTCATCCGCTATTCGCCCGCACTGTGGTGGGCCGCCGAGCCGTTACGGGTGTCGCACCCGCCGGTGTCCGCAGACGCCGCTGTCGCCCTCGCGGGCGGCGCTGGGGAGGGCGGTCAGCCGGGTCGGGCCTACGAGGAGAGCGCCATGCGCGCCGTGGAGCTCTACAATTCCGGATATGTGAGGCGGATTGTCTTCAGCTCCGGCGTCCCCGGTGTCTTCGACGAGGTCGCCGTCATGAAGGCCCTGGCGGTCTCCGAAGGCGTCCCGGCCGGGGCAATCGACACCGTCGAACGGGGGAGCGGGACACGGGCGATGCTGGTCGAGGCGCACCGCGTCGTGCGCGCGTCCGGGTGTCGGAAAGTCCTGCTCGTGAGCTCGCCGTATCACATGCGTCGGGCGGCGTTAGCTATGCGGAAGCTCGACCCAGTCCTCGAAGTCGTCCCGGTCCCTGTGCGGGAATGCCGGTTTTATGGCATTCGCGAGGATGCGGGCACGCTTATCCATTCGAGACGGCCGGCCTGGCGCCATCTCCAGGCCGTCCTGCAGGAGTACCTCACCCTCGTCTATTATTGGATGCATTCATGGGTCTGACCCCTCCCTTGGCGGACCGAGCATGCTCCAAACGTTCCGGAACTTTGGAATTCGTAGCAATGGTCTTCGAAGTCCTGGAGCATCGCGCGGGCCCAGTCATCCTCATCGTCGCAATGATGGCCGTTGGAGCGGCCTTGGAGGTCTGCGGCATCGGCCTCGTCGTCCCGTATTTCTCGCTGCTGGCGGGGTCCGAGCCCGGGTTCCTCCCGTCGTCGCTTCGGGGCTTTGCCGCGGACCTCGGCGGCCGAGGGACCTTGTTGGCCGTCGGGTTTGCCATCGTGGGGCTGAACGTCTTAAAGAACGTCTTTATGGCGGGTTTCTACCAGGTCAAGAATTCCTTCCTTTACGGGATGCAGGCCCGCCTCTCTGCGCGGCTGTTCCGCCTCTACCTGGAGGACGACTACGCGGCTCACCTGGGACGTCATTCCTCCGAAGCGCTGCGGGTCGTGAACTCGGACGTCTTCATGCTGTTTGAGTACGTCGTCGACCCCTGTTTCCTCCTCGTCACGGAGCTCATGGTGCTAGCGGCCCTAGTCGGCCTTATTGTCCTTGTGGCTCCAGGGGCGGCGGTCGTGGTCGGGGGGACCCTCGCTCTGATTTGCGTCGCCGTTTACCGCGGCCTACGGCGGCGCATGCGCGGAGTGGCGGAAGCGGAAAAGGAGCATCATGCCGCGATGTTCCGGTGGGTACAGCAGGGCCTAGGAGGGCTCAAGGAGGCCAAGGTCCTAGGCCGGGAACCGTTCTTCCTCTCCTCATATGAACGACACAGGACCACACACGCCGCCTGCGTCGCTGAGCGCCATACGATGAACGAGTTCCCACGCCTGTTTGTCGAAGTGGTCTTCGTTGCTGGACTGATGGGGTTGGCCCTGGTGGCCATCGCGCTCGGCGAGGACTTCTCGCGCGTCTTGCCGTCTCTTGTGGTTTTCGCCGCTGCTTCGGTCCGCCTGATGCCGGCCGTAAACCGGATTATGACGGCGTCCTCTGTCGTCAGGACCAATAGGACTTACCTGGACGGCGTCCATGCGGTGCTTCGGCGGGTGAGCCGGACTTCCCCCCCGCCCCTTTCGGGCCCTCTGCTCCCACCCCCCTCCGCATGGGGGTTCCGGGGCGACATAGAATTCTCCGCCGTAGAGTTCCGATATCCTGAGGCCGAGTCGCCGGCGCTGCGTTCGTTTTCCGCGCGCATCCCTCGGGGGGCTTTTGTCGCGGTCGTGGGGCCGTCGGGTGGCGGGAAGTCGACGGCCCTCGACGTGCTGCTGGGGCTTCTGCGGCCCCAGGCCGGGGGTGTCACGGTGGGAGGCCGGGACATCCATGAGGACCTCGCCGCCTGGCGTCGAAGCGTGGGGTTCGTTCCCCAACCGGTCTACCTCTACGACGATTCGGTCCGCCGGAACGTCGGGTTCGGATTGGACGACTCCGAGATCGACGATGGCCGCGTGTGGCGGGCCTTGCGGGACGCCCAACTCGAAGGGGTCGTCCGCGCCCTTCCCGGCGGGTTGGACGCCAAGGTTGGGGAAGGAGGTTCGCGGCTTTCCGGAGGGCAGCGCCAGCGCGTCGGCATCGCGCGCGCTCTCTACCGAGACCCCGATGTCCTTGTGTTCGACGAGGCGACGACGGGTCTCGACAATGACATCTGGGAGGAGATATCTCGGGTCCTCGACGGCCTCAAGGGGCGCAAGACGGTCATCTCGGTCCTCCATAACTTTGGGCATTTGGGCGACGAAGACCGCGTGCTTCTCGTCTCGGAGGGCCGTGTTCTCGCATCGGGAACCTACGGTGCCCTGTTGGCCGGCAACGAGGAGTTTCGCGCCCTCGCGCGGCCGGGACCCCGCGTTTAGGGCGCAGCGGCCCTTGCGGGCGAGGGGTGCGGCGAGGGCGGCGATTCATGCCGGGCCTCCTTTCGGAAGGCGACATGAGGGCGTCCCTCTGGGCGCTTAAAATCGTCGGGTGGGGCGGGGCGGACGGGATTTGGTATAGTGCCTCCCCATGCTCCAAGGTAAGATAATACTCGTCACCGGCGGGACGGGCTCCTTCGGGAAGGCGTTCGTGCGAGAGGTCCTGC
>SCTT01000285.1 GCA_004322435.1 bacterium | reverse complement strand
CCGCGTCTGGGCGTAGAGCCAGAAGAAGGCCTCGGTCTCGACGGCGCCGCCCGAGGCGCGGCGGTAGTACAGCGGCCAGAGGTTGACGGGGCGCGAGAACTCTTCCTCGGCGCGCGCGGCGGGCGCCAAGAGGGCCAAAACCAGCGCGAGGACGGCGGGGGTGCGCATGGGCCTTAGGCGGAGTATACACCCGGACTGCCCCTAGGACCTAGCTCAAACGACCCCTTCCGGCCCTGGGGGGGGAGGGGGGGTGCCTCTACACTTCCTTATATGGAGGCGGTGAAGCGCTTGCTTTCGGTCCTGGTCTCGTTCGGGCTCGCCGTTTCGCCCGCCGCGGCCCAGGTCAAGGTCGTCCCGCCTTCCGTCGCCCGCCCCGTAGCGCCGGTCGTCGTCCCCCAGGCTCCCGCCCTCCCCGGCTCCGCGCTGCCTAGCCTGTCCGCCCTCCCCACCCTTTCGGCCCCGGCCCTTCCCTCGGCCCCCCGCGCGGCGTTGGCCCTGCCCGTCGCTGCCGCCGCCCTGGCAGCCCCGGCCCGAGCCGCCTCCGCCGTCCTGCCGGAGACTCCGAAGGCCGATTTCGCCAAGAAGGTCTCGGACATGGCCGCCGGGGTCGCCGAGGCCGGCAAGGCGCTCGAGGACCCGGGGGCCGACGGCGGCCGCGACGCGGCGGAAGCCGTCTTCAACAAGA
Organism: bacterium; assembly: GCA_004322435.1. Taxonomy (GTDB): domain Bacteria; phylum Elusimicrobiota; class Elusimicrobia; order UBA1565; family UBA1565; genus SCTT01. The sequence continues at coordinate 1,026 of SCTT01000285.1, read as the reverse complement.
TCACCGGCGCCGTCCCGGCCGCGCCGGCCGACGCCGAAGACTTCACCCCGGCCGAGCTGGCCGGGGTCAAGCGCATCAGCGACTCCTTGGAGCGCGCGGTGGCCCTGGCCGCCGGGCGCGCGCTCCCCGGCGCGGCGCTCGCGGTGCGCTCGCGCGGCTCCTCTTCGCGCCTCACCCACGCCGACGCCAACCCCGACTACGACGTGATGGTCCGCGTGGGGGGCGACTTCACGCCGGAGGCCGCCGCGGAAAGAATCGCCGAGAACCTGCCCGCCCTCAAGGCCGCCCTGACCGAAGGGGTCAAGACCGCGGCGGCGCAGCTCTTCCCCGGGACCGAGCTCACGGTGAGCGTGTCGGGCCCGGTCCAGTTGAACGACCCCGCCGACCATAAGCGCGTCACGGGCGTGTACATGCTCCCCGTGCAGGTGTCCGGGCCCTCGGGCCTCCTCGTGGACGCGGACGTCACCTTCACGGGGCGACCCGAATACGCCAACGCCTACCCCGACTACTTCGCCTCCCAGCTTGCGGCCCTCCAGGGCGTCTCGCCCGAGGCGGCCCTGGCCGACATCCGCAAGGCCAAGCGGTTCTTTAAAGAAATCCTCGGCTCCTACAAGGCCTGGCAGGGCGGCCCCAGCGGAGTGGGCGTCGAGCAGATGGTCCTGCAGGCCGGCGGCACCTTTGACGGGATGATGGCCAAGGTCTTCGCGGTCGCCTACGAGCCCGACGGCCGCCCGCGGGGCTTGAAGAAGGCCGCGCGCCTTTGGAACGTCGAGAACCGCTTCATGGCGCCGGCCAATTTCCTGGACCTCTTCGGCGACAAGGCCTGGGCGCGCACCGCCTATGCGGCCAAGGCCTACCGCGACGCGAAAGCCGCGGGCGTCGCCGTCTCTTTCGCCGACCTCCGCGCGCCGGAAGCCCCTCCCGCCGTCCCCGCCCAGCCGCGCCGCCGCGACATCCCCGTCGTCGCCGCCGCGGCGCCGGCCACGGTCAGCGTGGCGATGGCCACGCCGATGAAGCAGGTGCGGG
>SCTT01000284.1 GCA_004322435.1 bacterium | reverse complement strand
GGCTTCTTGGGCTCCTCTTTGGTCCGGCGCCTGTGCGAGCAGGGGCGCCGGGTGCGCGTCTTAGACGACGCCTCGCGCGGCAAGCCCCGGCGCCTCGAGGGCCTGCCCTGCGAGCTGGTCGCCGGCGACGTGCGCGACCCCGGCGTCGTCGCGCGCGCGGCCGAAGGCGCCCGGACCGTGGTCCACTACGCCTTCGTCAACGGCACGCGCTTCTTCTACGAGAAGCCCGAGCTGGTGCTCGAGGTGGGCGTGCGCGGGATGGTGAACGTGCTCGACGCCTGCCGCTCGGCGGGGGTGTCGGAGCTCCTCTTGGCGTCGAGCTCCGAGGTCTACCAGGAGGCGCCGCGCTGGCCCGCCGACGAGTCGGTGCCGCTCGTCGTGCCCGACCCTTTGAACCCGCGCTACTCCTACGGGGCGGGCAAGCTCATCAGCGAGATGCTGCTGCTGCACGGCTGGGCCAAGGGCCTCAAGCGCGCGCTCATCGTGCGCCCGCACAACGTCTACGGCCCCGACATGGGCGGCGAGCACGTCATCCCCGAACTGGCCCTGCGCGCCGCGCGCCTGGCGGCGGCGGCCCCGGGGCCCGTGCGCCTGCCCATCCAGGGCGACGGCTCGCAGCGGCGCGCGTTCTGCCACGTCTCGGACTTCACCGAGGGCGTCCTCGCGGTCCTCGACAAGGGCGTCCACCGCACCATCTACCATGTCGGGACCCCCGAGGAGCGCTCCATCGCCGAGGTCGCGCGCGCGGTGGTCCGGGCGCTCGGCCGCGAGGCCGAGCTCGTCACGGGGCCGGCGGCCAAGGGCGGCGTCACGCGCCGCGTGCCCGACGTGACGCGGCTGAGCGCGCTCGGCTGGCGGCCCAAGAAGGCGTTCGAGGACGGCGTCGCCGAGGCCGCGCGCTGGTACGCCGCGCACGCCGCGGAGTTTCCGGAGGGGGGGCGATGACCGAACGGCTTCTAGGGACGGGGCGCAGCGCGCCGGTGACGGCCTGCCAGTGCTGCGGCGCGGAAGGCCTCGTCAGCGAGCTCTTTTTGGGATTTTTGCCGCCGGTCAACACGATGGCCTTGATCGGGTCCCGGCCCGCGGAGCAGGCCGCCTACCCTGCCGAGGTCCTGCGCTGCCCGGCCTGCGGCCTGGTGCAGCTGGGACTCGTCGTCGACCCGCGCATCGTCTTCCCGCCGGACTACGCCTACACGAGCGGGACGACCAAGATCCTGCGCGAGAACTTCGCCCAGCTGGCCGCCGAGGTCCCCTCGGTCCTGACGCTCGCGCCGACGGACCTCGTGGTGGACATCGGCTCGAACGACGGGACGCTCTTGTCGAACTTCCACGGCAAGCACAAGGCGCTCGGCGTCGAGCCCACCGGCGCGCACCGGCACGCCGTCGCCAAGGGCATCCCGACGGTCAACGAGTTCTTCACGCGCGAGCTGGCGGGGCGCCTCGCCAAAGAGCATGGGAAGGCGCGCCTGGTGACGGCGGCGAACGTGTTCGCCCACATCGAGGACGTGCACGGCATCGTCGACGGCATCCTCGAGCTCCTCGCGCCGGACGGGGTCTTCGTCAACGAGTCGCACTACCTGCCGAGCCTGCTCGAGACGCTCCAGTACGACACCGTCTACCACGAGCACCTGCGCTACTACTCGCTGACGAGCCTCAAGGCGCTCTTGGAGCGCCACGGCCTCGAGCCCATCCACGCCGTCGCCATCCCCACCCACGGCGGGTCCATCCGCACCTACGCGGCCCGCAAGGGCGCGTTCCCCGTGCGCCCGAGCGTCGCCGCCATCCTCGCCGCCGAGGCCCAGTCCCTCTCGCCCGAGGCGTTCGCGGCGTTCCGCCGGCGGGTGTCTTTGTCGAAGATGGCGCTCCACGCCCTCCTGTGGGGCTTGAAGAAGGAGGGCAAGCGCGTGTACGCCATCGGGGCGCCTTCCCGCGCGGCGACGTTGGTGAACTACGTGGGCCTCGACGAGACCGTGGTCGACTGCGTGCTCGAGGTCCCGGGCTCGAGCAAGGTCGGCAAGTACCTGCCCGGCACGCGCATCCCGGTCGTCGACGAGAAGCGCCTGTTCGAAGACCCGCCGGACGCCGCGCTGCTCTTGTCGTGGCACATCGCCGACGAGCTCATCCCCAAGCTCAAGGCCAAGGGCTACCGGGGAGCCTTCGTCGTCCCGCTCCCCGAGCCGCGGCTCGTCGGATGAAGGCCCTCGTCGTCGGCGCGACCGGCCTGCTCGGGCACGCGCTGTGGCGTTCTTGGCGCTCGCGCCCCGGCTGGTCGGCCGTCGGCACGAGCCGGGCCGCGCGCGCCGGGCTCGAGCGCCTCGAGCTCCTCGACCCCCGCGGGTCGGCCGCGCTGCTCGCCGCGGCGTCCCCCGACGCCGTCGTCATCGCCGCCTCCGAGCCGCACGTCGACTTCTGCGAGGCGGACCCCGAGGACACCCGCCGCGTCAACGTCGAGGGCACGCTGGAGCTGGCCGCCGCGGCGCGGCGGGCGGGGGCCAAGGTCGTGTTCTTCTCCTCGGACTACGTCTTCGACGGAACGCGCGGCGGCTGGACCGAGGCCGACGAGCCGCGGCCGCTCAACGAGTACGGCCGCCAGAAGCTGGCCGTCGAGCGCGAGCTCTCCGGCTGGGGCTCGGGCGCGCTCGTGCTGCGCGTGTCGGGCCTCTTCGGCTGGGAGTTCAAGCCCCGGAACTTCGTGCTGCGCGCGCGAGAGACGCTGGCCGCGGGGAAGCCCCTGCGCGTCCCCTCCGACCAGGTCTACTGCCCCTCCTACGTGGGCCATCTGGCCGAGCGCGTCGGGACGCTCCTCGAGCGCGGCGCCTCGGGCGTCTACCACCTGGCCGGCTCGGAGCCCTTCGCGCGCGACGCCTGGGCCCGCGCGGTGGCCGCCGAGTTCGGGCTCGACCCGGCGCCGGTCGCCGGCGTCCCGACCGGCGCCCTGCCGGCGGGCGTCGCGCCGCGCCCGCTGCGCTCGGACCTCGATTCCGCGAAGGCCGCGGCCTTCCTCGGCGGTCCCGTGCCCGGCGGGCGCGCGGGCCTCGCGGCGATGCGCTCAGACGCCGCGGCCTGGCTGCCGGACCTCAAGGCCTTGGCCGGGGGGGGCGCGTGAAGGCCCCGGACGTCTCCTTCGTCATCCCCGCCATCGACGAGGCGGGCTCCATCGCCGAGGTCGTCAAAGGGGCGTTCGCCGAGGCGGGGCGCCTGGGGTTCACCGCCGAGGCCACCGTGATGGACGGCGGCTCCACCGACGGCACGCAGGCGGCCGCCGAGGCCGCGGGAGCGCGGGTCCTCTTCGAGCCGGGCGGCTTCGCCCGGGCCCTGCGCCGCGGCATCGAGGAGGCGCGCGGCGAGTACGTGGTCATCATGGACGGCGACGGCTCGCACCCCCTGGACCGCCTCTCGGCCATCTGGGCGCGGCGCAACGAGGCCGACGTCGTCATCGGCTCGCGGCTCGTGCTCGACGGCGGCATGGACCTCCCGCTCTACCGGCGCCTCCTCTCGCGCGCCTTGAACGCCTTCTTCCAGGTCTTCTTGCGCGTGCCGGTCGCCGACTCCTCGAGCGGCTACCGGCTCTACCGCGCCGCCAAGGTCAAGGGGCTCCCCGGCCGGGCGACGGGCTTCGAGTTCCAGCAGGAGATCCTGATGCAGGTCCTGCGCGCCGGCGGGCGCGCCGTCGAGGTCCCCATCCGCTACACCTGGCGCGAGGCGGGGGCCTCGAAGGCGCGCGTGCTCCCGCTGGCGCTGGGATATCTCAAGATGACCTGGCTCTACTGGTCCCCGTCGTGAGCGCGGCCCCGCTGCGGCTCGTGGTCGCGGCGTACAACGAGGGCCCGAACCTCGAGGGGCTCTTCGCCCGCGTCGAGGCCGCCTTGGCCGGCCGCCCGTGGCGCGCGTTCGTCGTCGACGACGGCTCCCAAGACGACACGGCCTCCGTCCTCGCGCGCCTGGCGGCGCGCCTGCCGGTGACGCCGGTCGTCCATCCGGTCAACCGCGGCATCGCCGGGGTGTTCCTCTCGGGCCTGCGCGCCGCCCTCGAGGGCGCGGACGCCGACGACGCGGTGGCCGTGCTCGAGGGAGACGGGACGAGCGACCCCGCGCTGCTTCCGGCGATGCACGAGCGCCTCTTGAAGGGGGACGTGGACGTCGTCGTCGCCTCGCGGCAGGTGCCGGGCGGCGCCTACCGCAACTTCCCGCCCAAGCGCCTGCTCTTGAGCGTCGCCGCGAACGCCTTGCTGCGCTGGGTCTGCGGCCTGCCGGGCGTTCGCGACTACACCATCTTCTACCGCCTCTACCGCGCCGGGCCGCTTAGGCGCGCCCTCGAGGCCAACGGGGACGCGTTCGTCAGCGTCGGCGGCTTCGCCTGCAACGCCGAGATGCTGCTGCGCCTGGGCCCGTACTCGCGCGGCGCCGCCGAGGTGCCCTTCGTCTACGACTACGGCCTGAAGAAGGGCGCCAGCGCGATGAAGGTGGGCGGCAACCTGCTCTCCTACGCGCGCCTGTTCCGCATCCACGCCGCCGCCGCGCGCGGCGGGGCGCGCTGATGCTCCTGGCGGCCCTCCTGGCCTGGGCCGCCGCGGCGACCGCCGCGACGCGCACGCCGCTGCCGCCCTCCGACATGGCCCTCGACATGCGCATGCGCATGGAGCGCATCGAGCCGCAGGCCAAGGCCCTGGCCGACCTCGATGAGAGGCTCGTCGGCCTCGCCGCCTCCTATGCCGACGGGCGCGACCCCGACGCCCCGGGGTCTGGGCGCGCGGAGCTGCGCCGCGAGGCGGAGCAGGCCGCGGCGCGGCTCAAGGAGTCCGTCAGCGACTTCTGGAAGGAGGCCGAAGGGCTGCGCGTCGCCGCGGCCGCCGACTTCCTTTTCAAGACCGCCGCCGGGAAGAAGACCCAGGCGGTCCAGACCGCCGCGGTGCTCTCGCAGCCGCCGGCCTTCCCGAAGCTGGCGATGCACGTGTATCACATTTCCCAGGTCACCTTGGCCTACGAGGAGGCCGCCGCCCGGGACGCGAAGAAGCGCCGCGCCGAGGAGCGCAACCTCCGGCTCTGGTTCGGGCTCGGAGGCCTGGCGCTGGGGCTGCTGATTTCGGTCGGCGCCGCCGTCTACCATTGGGCTGCGTCCCCGCCCGCCGCCGGCGCCCTGACCAAGACGTGAGCGCCGGCCGGCTCAAGTCCCTCGACGTCTTCCGCGGCCTGACCATCGCCGGCATGGTCCTCGTCAACGGCCCCGGGCTCGACGCGGCCTACGCGCCGCTGCGCCACTCGCGCTGGGACGGCTGCAGCGCCGCCGACCTCGTGTTCCCGTTCTTCCTCTTCATCATGGGGACGGCGCTGGCCTTCGCCTCGGCCCGCAACGTCCCCGGCGCGCCCTGGGGGCCGGTCTTCCGGCGCGCGGCCGTGCTGGTCGGGCTGGGGCTGTTCCTCAACGCCATCCCCTACTGGCACCCGGCCACCTTCCGCTTCCCGGGCGTCCTGCAGCGCATCGCCGTCTGTTATCTCGCCGCCGTTGCCGTCCAGCGGCGACTCTCCTGGCGCGCCCAGGCGTGGCTGGCGGCCGCCCTCCTCGTCGGCTACGCGGCGGCGCTGCGCTGGGTGCCGGTGCCGGGTTTCGGCGCGGGCGTCCTGACTCCCGAGGGGAGCCTGCCGTCGTACGTGGACCGCCTGCTGTTGGGTCCCCACACTTACTACCAAGGACCCTTCGACCCGGAGGGCTTCCTCAGCACGCTCCCGGCCGTCGTGACGGTGCTGTTGGGCGGCTTCGCCGGCGCCTGGCTGCGCGGGGAGAGGTCTCCGGCGGAGAAGGCCGCGGGCCTGGCGGCGGCGGGGGCTGTCGGCGTCGCCCTCGGGATGCTGTGGGCGCCCGTCTTACCGCTCAACAAGGCGCTCTGGTCGAGCTCGTACGTCCTGTATTCGGGCGGCTGGGCGGCGCTGGGCCTGGCCCTCTGCTTCTGGGCGTTCGACGTCCGCGGCCTCCGGGGGACGGAGCCCTTCGAGGCGCTCGGGGTCAACGCCATCTTGGCCTACGTCGCCCATATCCTGACCCTCAAGTTCCTCGTCTACACGAAGCTCGGCGGGGTCAGCCTGCGCCTGTTGGTCTGCGGCGCGCTCTTCGGCGGCTGGCTGCCGCCCATGGCGGCTTCGCTCGCTTTCGCGTTGTCGCACGCCGCCCTGTGGGCCGCCGCCTTGACCCCGCTTCATCGGCGGCGCATCTTCCTCAAGGCCTAGCGCGCTCCGCTACTGGCAGCGTTCGAGGAGCCCCTCGGCCGCGGCGTCGGCGGCGGCCAGGCTGTCGCGCTCGGCCGGCGTGAGCATCGGGGCTTCCTCGTCGTAGGCGGTTCGGACCGAGGCGTAGAACCGCCGCCGCAGCTTGAGGGAGCGGATCTCCGAGCCCGGGTTGCGGGTCACCGCCCGCGCGTCGAAACCCGGGGCCAGCAGGCGGCGCGCCCAGTAGCGCGCCTTGAGGCCTACGGTCGCCTCCTGGAGGCGGTCCACCTCGGCCTCCCAGCCGGCGCAGGGCGCGCCCCGGAACGGGTCGGGGACGAGGCGCACGACGGGAGCGGGGAAGCCTTCGTCGTGCGGAGGCTCCACGTTCCATAGGGCCCCCACCGGCATGAGCCCCGTCTCCCACTCCTTGCGCACCCGCATCGAAGAGGCCCCGAGCACGCGCGCGGTGGCCGTGTCGATGAGGCGGGAGTGGACCTCGACGCGGCCTCCGGGCAGGCCGACGAAGGTCCCGGTGAGGACGGCTTCGGCTCCGAGGATCCGGCCCAGCGCGGCGGCTTGCCGGGGGTCGACGACTCCCCGCGACCCCAGGCGCTGCTCGGCCAGGACGGAGGGCAGTCCGTCCCGCTCGACGACGGTTACGTCGCCGGCCTTGAGGAGCGCCTCGACGAGGCGCTCCGAGAGGGTCACCCCGCCCTCTTTGTCCGCCGCCCCGGCGGCCGTGAAAGGCAGGACGGCCACCCGGCTCACGCCGCCTTGGCGCGAGGCCGTTCCCACCGCGTCCGCCATCCCGCCGTAGGGGTCTTGGGCCCAAGCGGGGGCCGACAAGACGAGGTACCCTGCGGCGATGATGCGACGGGCGCGCGTCGTCACATCGCGCTACGGTAGCCGGGGAGCGGCCGCGTTGCACGAAGAAGCGACGAAGGTGCTGCGAACCCGATGCGAATTCCGGGCGAAGCCCCCGCGGTCGGCCGCAGCCTTACTTGACGCCGACGACCATCGAGTCGGGCCCCACGAGGTGCTCGACGCGCGTCTCGCGGAAGCCCGCCTCGCGCAGCCAGCCCGAGCAGTCGGCGCCGGTGTAGTCGAAGCCCCCGGCGGTCTCGACGAGCATGTTGAGGCTCATCAGCAGGCCGAAGGCGTTCGTGCGCCGCTCGTCGTCGATGAGCGCCTCGTAGACGATGAAGGCGCCGCCCTTCGGGAGCGCCTCGTAGACCTTCTTGATGAGGGCCTTCTTCTGTTCGAGGTTCCAGTCGTGCAGGATGTGGCCCATCACGACGACGTCCGCCTTGGGCAGCGGCTCCTTGAAGAAGTCGCAGGTCTTGAAGGCCAGGCGGCCGCTCAGGCCCGCGGCGGCGACGTATTCCTTGAAGACCGGCTCGACGACGGGCAGGTCCATGCCCGCCCCCGACAGGTGCGGGTGCGCGAGCGCCACGGTGACGGGCAGCGCCCCCTGCGCGGTGCCGACGTCGAGGAAGGTCTTGTAGTCCTTCCAGGGGAACTTCGCCGCGATGGCCTGGGCGGGCCCGGCGCTGATGCCGGTCATCGCCTTGCAGAACTCCTTGAGCCGGGCGGGGTCCTTGTAGAGCTCGTCGAAGAGGTCGCCGCCGCGCTTGGCCTCGTTCTGCGGCAGGCCGGTCCTAAGGCCCTCGGTGAGCGTCGCCCAGAAGGGGTAGAGGCGGTGGTTGGCCATCTCGAGGATGCCGCCGACGTAGGAGGGCTTGTCCTTGTCGAGGAAGATGGCGGTCTCGGGGGTGTTCGAATACACGCCGTCGCGCCGCTCGAGCATCCCCAGGGCGACCAGCGCGTCGAAGAAGTCGCGGGCCGAGCGCGGGTGGAGGTTGAACCGGGCGCGCAGGCCCTCGAGGTCGAGGGGCTTCTTGGCGAGCTCCGTGAAGACGCCGAGCTCCACGGCCGACAGCAGGGTCTTCGAGCCCCAGAACGCCATGCCGAGCTGCAGGATCTTCTCGGGGGTCTTGTGGGCGCGGGCGGCGAGGGTCTCGGGGGTCATGGGCTCTCCTGCGGCGGCCGCGCATCGGCCGGCGCCCCCCGATTTAAGAAAATCCTAGGCGGTTTCGGACACCGCCGTCCGAGAAACGCGGTTAGAGCCCGTGCATCTGCTTCCAGTCGCGCTCGGCGCGCAGGAAGTCGACGAAGCGGCGGTTGGCCGCCTCGAGCGCCGCGAGGCGGGCTTTGGCGGGGGGGACGTTCTCGGGGATGTGGAAGCGCGTGTCGAGGTCGCGAGAGATGGCGTCCATCTGGGTCGGCAGGTCTTCGGCGCCGGCGGCCCGGCCCAGGCGCTCGAGCGCCGTCTGGGCGTCCACGTCGAGCCAGGCCTTGAAGTCGGCGGCGAGGGCCGGGTCCGAGGCGCCGGTCAAAGGGTCGATGACGGGGAGCTTCGCGGGCTCCCCGCCCAGCTCCACCCAGGTGCGCACCTCGAGCGAGCGGGCCATGTAGGCCTTCTCGGCGCTCTCGGGCATGTCCTTGAGGAGGAGCTTGGCCCCTTCGCGGGCCAGGCGCGGCGCGAGCACGCGCGGGGCGAGCGGCAGGCGGGCGTCGAGCACGATGACGGGCGTGCCGTCGCGGTCGCGGCGCAGCGCGGAGGGGACGGACATCTCCTCGGCGACGACGCGCGCGCGGGACGCCTCGATGGCGTCGGCGACCTCGCCGCCGGCCTCGACGCCGTCCCGCATCGCGACGAGCGCGGTCTGGACGGCCGAGGCGAAGCGGTGCGGCGCGGGAGTCTGGGAGAAGGCGGAAAGGGGGGCGGCGACGGCCAGGGCGGCGAGCAGCAGGGGGGTCTTCATGAGTCCTCCTTGAAGTCCCCTCCATTCTGCCCGAACCGCCCCCCCGCCCGGATGGGCCGTGCGGGCGTCTTTCCAGCCGCATCGGGCCTACCCCCGTTTGGGCCCGCCGTCCGCCGAAGTTGTCGGCGGTCAACTTGGTACCATCCCCGTGTGAAAGCCCTGCTGGCCGCGCTCCTGGCCGCGGCTCCGGCCCAGACGCCCCCGCTTCAAGGGGTCGCCGTCGCCCCGGACGGCGTCGCGCGCTTCACGGGCTTCGCCTCGGCCTGGCGGCGCCCGGGCGGGGGGCTCCCGAGCCCGGTCCAGGCGAACGTCCCGGTCGACCGCTCGCTGGCCCTGCCCGGCGCCCCGGGCCAGGCGACGACCGCGACGGAGCGTCTCTCATTTGCCGGCGGCCTGGCGGCGACGGTGCGCCTCTACGCGGTCTGCCCGCACGGGCCGGCCGGCGGCTCGCCCTGCCCGGGGCTCTACTACCAGGCCCAGCTCGAGCTCTCGGGCGCCGCGGAGGGGTTCTGCTCCGCCTCCTTGAACGGCGACGACGCGCTGCCCTTCCCGGTCCTCCAGTGCGCGGGCCGCGAGAAGGCCGACCCCCGCTCTTGGCTGGGCGTGACGCTCCATCGGACGGCCCTGTGAGCGCCGCGCCCGCCTTAAACGACTTCGCCCGGACGCTGCGCCGCGCCGGCGTCGTCGGCGCCGGCGGCGCGGGGTTCCCGGCCTACGTGAAGGCGGCCTCGCGGGCCGACACCGTCATCGTCAACGCCGCCGAGTGCGAGCCGCTGCTCCACAAGGACCTCGAGCTCTTCCTGCGCCACACCGACGAGGTCCTGGACGGCCTGGACGCGCTGATGGCCTCGGTCGGGGCCAAGCGCGGCGTCGTGGGGGTCAAGGGCAAGCACAAGGCCCTGGTCGCCAAGCTCGAGGAGGCCGTGCTCCGGCGCCCCGGCGTCGAGGTCAAGCGCCTCAAGGACGTCTATCCCGCCGGCGACGAGTACTGCCTGGTCTACGAGGCCACCGGCCGGCTCATCCCGCCGGGCGGCATCCCCATCGCGGTGGGCGTCGTCGTCAACAACGTCGAGACCCTCTACAACATGAGCCGGGCCGCGCGGGAGCCGGTCGTCGACACCTACTTCACCGTCACCGGGGCCGTCAAGAAGCCCGTGACGGTCAAGGTCCCCGTCGGCACGCCGTACTCGGAGGCCCTGCGCCTGGCCGGCGGCGCCACGGTCCGCGAGTACGCCGCCCTCGACGGCGGCGCGATGATGGGGAAGGTGCTGACCGATTTTTCGAAGCCCGCGACCAAGACCTCCGGCGGGCTCATCGTCCTGCCGACGTCCCACCCGCTCCTCGCGCGCAAGGGCGCGCCGCGGGCGGTCGACGAGCGGGTCGGGAAATCCGTCTGCGACCAGTGCAGCCTGTGCACCGAGCTGTGCCCGCGCTACCTGCTCGGCTACAAGATCGAGCCGCACAAGGTGATGCGCGGGCTCCTGTTCTCGAAGCCCGACCGGAAGACCTGGAACGAGTACGCCTTGCTCTGCTGCGAGTGCCAGCTCTGCACGCTCTACTCCTGTCCCGAGAACCTGGCGCCGGGCAAGGTCTGCCAGAGCGCCAAGAAGGACCTGGCCGAGGTGAAGCTCTCCTGGAAGGACGCCGCGCTCAACACCGGGGCGCCGCCCAAGGTCCACCCGGTGCGCGAGTACCGCCTGGCCCCCATCGCCCAGCTCACCCAGCGCCTGGGCCTGGCCGACTACGACGTAGACGCCCACCTCATCGACGACGCCGTCCGGCCCGCGCGCGTGCGCATCCCCTTAAAGCAGCACGTGGGCGTCCCCGCGACGGCGACGGTCCAGGTCGGCCGGCGGGTGCGGCGCGGCGAGGTCCTCGGCGACGTCCCCGAGGACGCGCTGGGCGTGCCGGTGCACGCGAGCATCGACGGGACGGTGACGGCCGTGGACGAGGCCGTCGAGATCACGGCGGAGGGCGCATGAAGGACGCGATCGGCGGGGTGGAGCTGAGCTCCATGGCCAAGGGCTTCGAGACGACCGACGCCATGCTCAAGGCCGCGGCGGTCGAGATCCTCGTCGCGCGCACGATGTGCCCGGGCAAGTACGCGGTGGTCGTCGCCGGCGAGGTGGCCGACGTCCAGGCCGCCGTGGAGGCCGGGGTGGCCAAGGCCGCCGAGGCCCACATCGACCACTTCGTCATCCCGCACCTGCACCCCTCCATCTTCCCGGCCATCTCGGGCGTGGCGGTGACGGGCAAGCTCGAGGCGCTGGGCATCGTCGAGACCTTCTCGGTGGCCTCGCTCATCGAGGCCGCCGACGCCGCGGCCAAGTCCGCCAGCGTGCGTTTGGTCGAGATCCGCCTGGCGATGGCCCTGGGCGGCAAGGCCTTCGTGAGCTTCACGGGGTCCATCGCCGACTGCGAGACCGCCGCCTCGGTGGCCGCCGAGCGGGCGGGCCTGAGGGGCCTCCTCGTCCAGCGCGTCGTCATCCCGCAGCCCCGCCCCGAGCTCCTCACCGAGCTGGTCTAGTCCCGGAAAAGACGACGGGCCCCCGGGGGAACACCGAGGGCCCGTCGAAATTCATTGGAGCGCGTCGTCTTCCAAAGGCGACCACTTCCGGACGACCAGGGTCGTGCGGCCGCGCCGCCCGCGCTGGAGCTCGCACTCGTCGATCCACCAGCCGAGCAGGCCGCGGGTCCACTCCGAGCCGCGGGCGTCGCCGAGGGTCATCTCGACGCCGACCGCGGAGCGCTTGCGCACGGGGCGCAGGGTCACCGTGCCGGTGGCGTGCGCGTCGGGGAAGGCCGAGAGGGCGACGTCCGAGAACCCCAGCATCCACCGGTAGGTGACGTCGCGCGGGAGCCCCAGCTCCTGGCAGAGCTCGCGGACCGCGGCCTGCAGCTCCGAGATGCCGACCTCCGACGCGACGAGGGCGCCCCGCGCCCCGACATCCCGGCCGACGCCTTCTGCGATGGCCATCATCCCCCCCGTTGCCTGCGCCGTAGTGTACCCCGCGGCGGCCCCCGCTCCGATAACGATGCTGTAAATCCTCCGCGGGGGGGCGGCCCCGACGGGATGTCGCCGAACGGTGACGCCCCGACCAAAGTCACCGCGCGGCGCAACAGAGGCTTCGCGCGGGGCGGCTATGCTGGCGGCATGACCCTAGCGCTCACCGCGAAGATCACCGTCGCCGCCGCCGCCCTGCACGCCGACCCCAAGGTCCACGAGCTGGCCCACGACTTCTTGGTCGCCCGTCTCGAGGCCGCCCGCGCCGTCGGCGCGCAGGCCTGGGCTTATCCGCTGACCACGCGCTGAGGGCGGCCGCCGGGTAAGCTAGACTACCCGCATGAGCCCCTGCCCGAAGTGCGCGCGCCAGAACGCCGACGACGCCCTCTACTGCGACCAGTGCCGGACCGCCGTCTCCCCCGACGTCCCCGCGGCCGTCCAGGAAGACCCCTGCCCCGCCTGCGGGGGGGAGGTGCGCGAGGTCCCGAGCATCCTGGCGCTGTGCTCCGACTGCGGCATCGCCCTCGGGGAGGGGGCCGGCGAAGGCGCGGCGGCGCCCGAGAAGGCCCCGGGCGCGCCGCCCGCCCCGGCTCCGGCCGCGCCCGAGGCGCCCGGCGAGAAGGCGGCGTGCCCCGTCTGCGGCGAGGGGAACGCCGCGGGCGCGCCGCTGTGCGCCGGCTGCGGGATCGGGTTCGGGAAGTCCCGCGGCGCCCGGACCTGCCCCAAGTGCGAGGCCGAGGCCTCGGGCGACCAGTGCGGGTGCGGGGCCATCCTGACCTTGGCCAAGCTCCTCGACTACGTCAGCCCCTCGGTGCGGGTCGTCTGCTCGGTCTGCAAACAGCCCTTCACGGTGGACCGCGGCGAGTGCTCCGACTGCGGCGGGGAGACGCTGCCGGCCGACGGCCTCAGAGGGCTCGCGTCCGAGCGGCGCTAGCCGTCCCGGCGCCGGGCAGGCGGAAGCAGAAGCGCGTCCCCGACCCCGACGCGGCCGAGGCCTCGAGCGCGCCGCCGTTGAGCTCGACCATCTCCTTGCACAACGCCAGCCCCAGCCCGGTCCCGCGGTAGCCGTCGTCGGCGGCCGCCCGGTCGGCCTGCGAGAAGCGTTGGAACAGATTCGGCAGCCGTTCCGGCGGGATGCCGGGGCCGTCGTCTTCCACCCAGAACTCGAGCGTCCCGGACGCCAAGGGGCGCGCCCCGACGCTCACGCGCGAGCGCGCGAAGCGCAGCGCGTTGTCGAGCAGGTTCGCGAGGATGCGCCGGAACATCGCGGGGTCGGCCCGCGCGGCGGGCAACGACGCCGGCGCCGCGAGCTCCACCGTCACGCCGCGGCGCGCGCCGACCAGCCCGAAGCCGTGCGCCGCCTCCGACAGCGCCGGGGCGGGGTCGAAGTCGGCGGGGTCGGCCTTGGCCGCGCCGGCGTCGAGGCGGGAGAGCTCGAGGAAGTCGTCGAGCTGGCGGGCGAGGTTCAGGACGTTGCGCAGGCCCATGTCCACCATGAACCTCTGCTCGGCGTTGAGCTCGCCGGCGCCGCCCTCCTGGAGCATCTGCAGCGCCGCGCGCACCACCGTCACCGGGGAGCGGACCTCGTGCGCGGCGGTCGCGAAGAAGCGGTCCTTGAGGTCGGCCTGGCGCCGCCGCTCCTCGACTTCGGCGCCCAGGCGCTCGATGGCCAGCGCCTGGCAGGAGAGCCGCGCCCGCGTCACCGCGTAGAGCGCCGCGCGGCGCAGGTCGGCGGGCGAGACGGACCCTTTGACCAGGTAGTCCTGCGCGCCCCGGCGGACCGCCTCGGCGCCGAGGCGCTCGTCGCCGTGGCCGGTGACGACGACGACCGGGGTGGCGGGGGCGGCGTCCCGCAACGCCTTGAGCGTGGCAAGCCCGCGGGCGTCCGGGAGGCTCAGGTCCAGGTAGACGATGTCGAAGGGCTCGCGCGCCAAGAGGGCCAGCGCGCCCGCCAAAGACGCGGCTTCGGAGACGTCGAAGCCTCCCGCGGGTCCGGCCGGTTCGGCCAGGGCCCGGCGGGCGAACAGCGCGTCTTCGGGGTCGTCGTCGACCAACAGCAGCCGGATGCTCGCGTCCATTGGCTCCGGCGGAGGGGGCGCCTCTTCCACGGTAGCCGGGACGCGCCCGGTTTTCAACGTGATTTAGGTCCGAAACGCGCGAAATCATTGTGAACCGCGGCCGGCGGGGGGGTTGCGCCGCGGCGGTCTCGGCCTTATATAGGAGCATGGTCGTCCCTCTGCTCCTCCTGCTCGCCCTGCCCGCCGCGGCCGACCTCGTCCCCGACATCCCGCGCCGCGACGACCTCCCGCGGACCCTGTCCGGGGAGGAGGGGCGCTCCGTCCCGCCGGGCGCGGCCTGGGAGGAGCTCAAGAAGGTCATCGACTACCCGAAGGTCTCGCAGGCGCGCGTGGACGCCGTCTACGTCTTCGGCCGGCGCATGGGCGCGGCCGAGTCGCAGGAGCCGGAGGCGCTCCCCAAGGCGGTGTCGGACGCCCTGTCCTCGCTCGAGGGTCTGCTGGAGCGGGAGGAGGACCCCGCCTTCCGGCGCTACGCGGTCGCCGAGCTCTTCGGCAGCGGCGCCGCCGCGGTGCGGGACTACGTCCCGTATCATCCCAAGGCCTCTTGGGCCCGGGCGGCCTGGAAGCGCCTCGACGCGGTCCGGCGCCGGGGCCTTAAGGACAAGGACCCGCGGCTGGCCGAGTTCTTCGAGCGCTACCGGACGCTGCCCGGCGGAGCGTCCTGGGAGGCCCTGAAGGCGGAGGACAAGGCCTTCTTCGACAAAGCCGCCTCGGAGCTGCCGGACAAGAGGGAGGTCCTCGAGAAGATCTGGGGCCTGTGCGAGTCCATCGAGTCGAGCCAGCGCGCGGTCAGCGACCGCCTGCTCCCCGCCGTGCGCAAGGCGGCCAAGGGGTCGCCGAAGGCGGCGGGGTACGAGAAGGCCGCGCGCGCGACCTTCGAGTATCGCAGCTACACGCTGTGGGGGAACC